>NZ_JBHVRR010000016.1:0-125218 GCF_042885635.1 Streptomyces sp. NPDC058045
GTCCTGGTGCGTGCTCTCGCTGTGCCGGCCGGACTCCCTCGTACTGGACGTACTTGGGTGTTCGGCCGGTGCAGCGAGAGTGCGTGCCAGGGCCCGCGACGCCACGGAGATCCAAACGACACGGCCTAGGTCCCCAGCACCTCCATGGCCGCGTTGTGGCCCGGGATGCCGCTGACGCCGCCGCCTCGGATCGCGCCCGCGCCGCACAGGAGCACATTGGGGTGGCGGGTGCTGACGCCCCAGCGGCCGGCGCCCTCCGTCGCCCAGGGGAAGGCGAGTTCGCGGTGGAAGATGTTGCCGCCGGGGAGCCGCAGGTCGCGTTCCAGGTCGAGGGGGGAGCGGGCCTCGACGCAGGGGCGGCCGTCGGCGTCGTGGGCCAGGCAGGAGGCGAGGGGTTCCTGGAGGTGCTGGTCGAGTTGGGCGAGGGTGGCGGCCAGCAGCCGGTCCCGCAGCTCGCCGGTGGAGTCGTCGCGGAAGAGGCGGGCCGGGGTGTGCAGGCCGAAGAGGGTGAGGGTGTGGTAGCCGCGTTCGGCGAGCCCGGGGGCGAGGATTCCGGGGTCGGTGAGGGTGTGGCAGTAGATCTCCGACGGGGGCGCGGCGGGTGGTTCGCCGGCCGCGGCCTGGGCGTGGGCCTCGGCGAGCGCACGGTAGCCCTCCGCGATGTGGAAGGTGCCGGCGAAGGCCTCCCGCGGATCGGCGTCCGGGTCCCGTAGCCGGGGCAGCCGCTCCAGGACCATGTTCACCTTCAACTGGGCGCCCTCGGGCGGCGGCGGGGCCGGCTCCCCCAGCAGCGCGGCGAGTTCGGTGGGGGCGGCGCCGACCAGGACATGGCGGGCGGCGACCCGGCCCTCGGTGTCGTCGGTGCGGAAGTCGACCTCCGCGCGCTGCCCGTCGGTGCGGATCGCGGTCGCCTCGTGCCCGGTGCGCAGGGTGGCGCCGGCGCCGAGGGCGGCCTCGGCGAGCGCGTCGGTCAGGGCACCCATCCCGCCGACCGGTACGTCCCAGTCGCCGGTGCCGCCGCCGATGACGTGGTAGAGGAAGCAGCGGTTCTGCCGCAGGGACGGGTCGTGGGCGTCGGCGAAGGTGCCGATGAGGGCGTCGGTGAGGACCACTCCGCGTACCAGGTCGTCCTGGAAGGTGTCCTCGATGGCGGTGCCGAGGGGCTCTTCGAAGAGCATCCGCCAGAGCCGGTCGTCGTCCACGGCCCGACGCAGTTGCTCCCGCGACGGCAGCGGCCCGGTCAGGGTGGGGAAGATCCGCTCGGCGGCCCGCCGCGTCCTGCCGTAGAACTCGCACCACGCCCCGTACTCGCGGTCCCCGCCGGTGAGTTGGGCGAAGGACTCCCGGGTGCGCGCCTCGCCCCCACCGACCAGCAGCCCCGTCGGCCGCCCGCCCCGCACCACCGGTGTGTACGAGGAGACGGAGCGGGGCCGCAGCCGGACGCGGAGCCCGAGGTCGTCCACGATGTGCCGGGGCAGCAGGCTGACCAGGTACGAGTAGCGGGACAGCCGGGCGTCGACTCCGGCGAAGGGACGGCTGGAGACGGCGGCGCCGCCGGTCGCGGTGAGCCGTTCCAGCAGCAGTACGGACCGGCCGGCGCGGGCCAGATAGGCGGCGGCGACCAGGCCGTTGTGTCCACCGCCGACGATGACCACGTCGTAGGCGGCGGCGAGGGGCGGAGGCGGGGAGGCGGGCATGGTCCCTGGGTAGCACGGGCCGGTGGCGGCGGCCAGAGGGCCTGCCTCCCGGGGGGGCCGGTGTCAGGGGACGGGGCTTCCGGGCGGGTGGTGGCGGAGGGTGGCGACCCGGCGGTAGAGGGCCACCGCCTCGGCTCCGTGGCCGAGTTGCTCCAGGCAGTGCGCCTCGTCGTTGCGGGCGGCGAGGGTGTCGGGGTGGGCGGCGCCCAGGGTGTGCTCGCGGACCTCGGCCACCGCCCGGTAGTGGGCCAGGGCCTCCGCCCAGCGGCCCAGCCAGCCGAGGCCGACGGCCACCTCTCGGCGGCTGACCAGGGTGTCGGGGTGCCCGGGGCCGAGCGCGCGTTCCCGCAGGGCGTGCACGGCGGTCGCCTCGGCCAGGGCCTCCTCCCAGCGGCCGAGGCGCCCCAGATTGACGCCGATGCCGTGCCGGGCGCGGAGCGTCTCCGGGTCCTCGGCGCCCTGCACCCGGGTGCGGTCGGTGGCGAGGTGCCGGTACAGCCGCAGCGCCTCCTCGCTGCGGCCGAGCCGGCCCAGGCTGATCCCCGCCTCGTAGCGGGCGGCGAAGGTGTCGGGATGGTCCGCCCCCAGCACCCGCCCCCGCGCCTCGGCGACCTCCTGGTACGTCTCCAGCGCGTCCCGCCACCGCCCGAGCCGCCCCATCGCGTACGCCACCTCGTAGCGGGTGACCAGGGTGTCGGGGTGGTCGGCGCCGAGGACGCGGGTGCGGGCGGCGGCGACCTCGGTGGCGTACCGGCAGGAGTCCTCCAGGCGGCCGAGGCGGCCCAGGTTGAAGGCGAGGTTGTGGCGGCAGCGCAGGGTGTCGGGGTGGTCGGCGCCCATGGTGCGGACCCGGGCCGCCAGCACCTCCCGGTACACCTGGTCGGCCTCGGCGTGGCGGCCGAGGCGGCCCAACTCGTAGGCGGTCTCCTGGCTGGCGGCGAGGGTGTCGGGGTGGTCGGGGCCGAGGGCGTGCCGGCGGCCCTGGGAGACCCGGACGTACTCGCGCAGCGCGTCGGCGGGGTGGCCGGTGCGGCTGAGGCTGAAGGCGAGTTCGTAGCGGCTGCCGAGGGTGTCGGGGTGGTCGGCGCCGAGGAGGTGCTCGCGTTCGGTGAGGACGGCGCGGTGCACCTCGCCCGCCTCGGACCAGCGGCCGAGGCGGCCCAGGCTGAGGCCCGCGTCGTGCCGGGAGGCGAGCACCGCGACCGCCTCCGGGGACGGGGTGGGGCGCGGGGCCTCGGGCGGGGTGGGGCGCCGGGTGTCGCGGCGGGGGATCCACGCGCCGGCCAGCCCGGCCGCCGGGTCGGGCGGGGTGCTGCGGAGGGTGCCGTTGGTGTGCGCCTTGGGTCCGGTGGTCATCCCCCGGGTCCAGGCGGGCAGCCACTGCCCGTCCGCCGCCCCGTCTCCGGCGCCGCCCGCCGGCGGGTATCCGGTGCCGCCCCGGTAGCCGGTGGGCAGGTGGGTGGTGGCGGAGTCGAGGCGGCGGCCCAGGGCGCGGGCGTCGGCGGGGCGGGCGTCGGGTTCCTTGGCGAGGAGGTCGAGGATGATCTCCTCCAGGTGGCCGGGGAGCTCGGGCCGCAGCCGGCGGGGCGGCTCGGGCGGGGTGTCGCGGTGCCCGACCAGCACCGACCAGGCGTCCTCCATGTCGAACGGCGGTGCCCCGGTGGCGAGTTCGTAGAGGACGCAGCCCAGCGAGTAGAGGTCGCTGCGGTGGTCGACGGGGGCGCCGCCGATCTGCTCGGGCGACATGTAGTGCGGGGTGCCCATGGCGATGCCGGAGCCGGTGAGCTTGGAGGTGAAGCCGATGTCCTGGCCGAGGCGGGCGATGCCGAAGTCGCAGATCTTCACCGTGCCGTCGGTGAGCCACATGATGTTGGCGGGCTTCAGATCGCGGTGCACGATGCCCCGCTCATGGGTGTAGGCGAGGGCGGCGGCGACCTGCCGGGCCACCTCCTCGACCTGCTCCACGGGCAGCACCTGCCGCTCGCCGTCCGCCAGCAGCTCACTGAGGTTGCTGCCCTCCAGCAGCTCCATCACCAGGTAGAGCAGCCCGTCGTGGTCGCCGAAGTCGTGCACCACGGTCACCCCGCGGTGCTGGAGCGCGGCGGCGACCCGGGCCTCACGGCGGAAGCGTTCCCTGAGCACCCCGTCGAAGGCGGCGTCCGGGTCGTGATGGCGGGGTTTGAGGCATTTGACGGCCACCCGGCGGCCCAGCGACTCGTCGCGGGCACTCCACACCTCGCCCATGCCGCCGCGGCCGATCCGTTCGAGCAGCTCGTAGCGGCCCTGGATGAGCCTGGTCTCAGCCATTCTGCGCTGTCGCCCCCGTCACCTCGCCGCGCCCGCCCCTGGCCCGTCCAGTATGGCCGCAGCCCGATCGGTGCGGGCAGCGGCCCGGTTCGCCTTCCAGGGGGCGGGGCGGCTGCCGGGGCCGAGGCGGTCCATGGCGCGCAGGATGTGCTTGGGCGGAAGTTGCCAGCGCACCCGCCCGGGCAGGGTCCGCAGGACGGCGCCGGTGGCCCGCAGCCGCCGGGTGACCTGGGCGGGGCGCGGCGCGGGCCGGCCGTAGAGGGGGTGCGCCCACTCAGGCAGCGCGTCGTAGGCGAGGTGCGTGACAGGGCCCCAGAGGAGGGTGCGGGCGGGCAGCAGCGGCGTGGGGACGGGTGGGCGGCGCAGGAAGTCGTCCACCTCGCGGGCGTCGGCTCCGGCGGCCAACTCGGGCCGGGCGCGGGCGAAGTAGGCGGCGAGCGCGGCCCGGTCGGCGGGCACCAGGGCCGGGTCCAGGCCGACGAGCGGGGCGCTGACCGCGCGGTGCTCGGCGATGTACCGGTCGGCGGCGCGGTCGTCGAGGGGGAATCCGGAGCGCCGCACCACCTGGAGGTAGGAGTCGATCTCCGCGCAGTGCACCCAGAGCAGCAGCTCCGGCTGGTCTATGCGGTACGGGGCGCCGGTGGCGGGGTCGGTGGCGCGTAGCCGGGCGTGCAGCGCGCGGACCCGGCGGCCGGCCTGCCCGGCGGCGTCCGCGGTGCCGTAGGTGGTGGTGCCGACGAATCCGGCGGTGCGCATCAGCCGGCCCCAGGCGTCCCGGCGGAAGTCGGAGTTCTCCAGTACGGCACGGACGGCGAGCGGGTGCAGGGCCTGGAGGTAGAGGGCGCGGATTCCGGCGACCCACATCATCGGGTCGGCGTGCAACTGCCAGGTCACCGAGTACGGCCCGAAGAGCCCCGGGTCGGCACCCGTCGCCATGCCGCCCACCTCCTGATCCCGGCCCCCGCGGCATTCCGTGCCGCGCCTGCCGCCCAGGTTAGTGCCGACGGGCCGCCGCTCCCAGAGGGGGAACCGGCGGGGGCGGGACGGGGCGGTGGTTCAGGCGGGGGTGAGGACGGTCAGGAAGGAGGTGCAGGCACGGGCGCAGGCGCGGCAGACGCGGGCGCACTCCTCGGATCCGGCGTACCGGTCGCAGATATGGGCGCACTCCAGGCACATGGCGCGGGTCCACTCGACCTGGATGCGCAGCGCGTACTCGTCGTGGTGGGCCTGTTCGGAGAGCATGGCGCAGGTCGCGTCGCAGACCTCGGTGCACAGGACGGACTGGCGGCGCAGGTCCTGCGGGGCGGGGCCGTCGTGGGTGCCGGTGAAGCTGATCCGGCCGGCGCTGATCCGCCCGGCGCAGCTCCGGGCGCAGTCGGCGCAGGCCTGGGCACAGCCGAAGGCCTCCTCCAGGAATGTGACGAGGTCCTGGCGGTCGCGGTCCGCCTCTCCGGCCGTGGACGTCACCTGTCGGCTCCCCTCTCGTACCCGTACCGCCCGGCCGCCCGCGCGGGATGCGGGCGGGGTGCCGTCCGGGCTGTCGCGGTCCGCTCCCGGGTAGCCGCCCCGCCCCACCGCAAACCCCGCATCCACCGGCACCTTCAACTCCCCTTGCCCCACAGCCCGTTGAGCGGCGCCCCGGGAGGTGCCGGGGGCGGGCCGCGCGGGAGGGTGCGGGCGGGTCCGGGGGCGTGATACGTGCGGAGTAGGGTGGGGCGGCGCCGCGGCCGGTACGGCATCCGGCACACGGGCCGTGCACATCGTCCGGCCACCCACTCGCCCCCGCTCCACGCGGACCTGGCGTAAGGCGGGCTGCGGCGGGCAGGCGCAGGGCGTGGGCCGGACGGCCTGACGGGGGTGAGAACCAGTGACCGGGACGGATACCGGGGCCGAGGCGGCGGAGACGACCGGCGAGAGCGGCACGGGTTCGGCGGTGATCGCCCAGGCCCGTGCCCTGACCCGCACCCGGCTCACCGGTTTCGACACACACCTGGTGGACGACTGCCTGCTGGTCGTCTCGGAGCTGGTCACCAATGCGATCCGGCACGGCGGAGGCCTGGTCGGAGTCGATGTGACCGCGGCGGCGGGACGGATCCTGCTCAGCGTCCAGGACCGCAGCAGCGAACTGCCGACAGCGGCCCAGCCCTCCGGGAACTGGCTCCCCGGCGGCTACGGCTGGCCCCTGGTGTGCCGTCTCGCCCAGCAGGTCACCATCCGCGTGCTGGACGGCGGCGGCAAGGCCATCCACGTACGGATGGGCGTCTAGGGGGTGTCTCCCCTAGGGGCTACCGCGGACGGGCGCCGCCGGGTGGTCACTCGGTCTGGGCCTCGTCCAGGGAGCGTTCCAGCTTCTTCAGCAGGGCGGAGAGCTGGGTGCGCTCCTTGGGTTTCAGCCCGGCCAGCATCCGCCGCTCGTTGTCCAGGTGCTCCGCGAACAACTCGTCGATGGTGGTGAGGCCCTTGGGGGTGAGGCGGCAGTGCACCACCCGCCGGTCCTTGGCGTCGCGTTCACGCACGATGAGGCCGTCGCCCTCCAGCCGGTCCAGCCGCAGGGTGACACCGGCCGAGCTGATCAGACTGGTCTCCGCCAGCTCCCCCGCCGTCAGCCGGTACGGCTCTCCGGCCCGGCGCAGCGCCGTCAGCACATCGAAGCCGGCCAGCGAGATGCCCCGGTCGGAGACGGGGCGGCTGGTCTGCGCGTGGTAGAGGAGGAAGGAGCGGTGCAGGCGGCCCAGGACCTCGATGGGCGAGGGGTCCAGGTCGGGCCGCTCGCGGTGCCAGTCGTCTATGACGCGGTCGACGGCGTCCGCATCCGCGACGGCTTCGTTGCTGCGTATGGTCTGCGACACCTCACCCCTCCTCGTACAGCCTTGCCGCTCAAATACTACCGAGTCACCGGGGCGCTTCCGGCGGCGGCAACCGGCGGGCGGCGCCAACCGGTTCTCTGGCCGCTTGCGGGACGCCTCTGACGATCAAGGGTGGGGTCGAAGACGGTGAGGATCTCCACCGGCCCCTGGTGTGCACCGATGGCGTGCGGGGTCATGGTGGAGGACGCGGCGGCGTCCCCGGTCCCGACGAGCAGGGTGCGCTGCCCGCGCCATGTGGCCGACCCAGCACGGCTGTTGGGCGAGGCGCAGTCGGTGCTGGAGCCGGGCGGGCTGTTGGCGGCGGTGGAGCTGGACGCACACCCCCGGTTCCTCCGCCGCCGCCGAGTGCGCGCCGCTGCTGCTGGACGCCTACCGCTCCGTGCTGGCGGACCGGCTGTCCGCCGGGGACCTGCACACCCCGGACCACCTGCGCACCGAGGACGGCCCGGACGCGGTCGGGCACCGTGGCGACCTCACCGTCCACGGCAGCCGCACCATCCGGCTCGGCCGCCGTCACTGAGCGGCCAAGGGCACCCCCTCAGACCGGTCCGGTACTGGCGCGGATCACCAACTCCGGTTCCACCGAGGCCGGTTCGGAGGGTGTGCCGGGTTCGGCGAGGTGGGCCAGCAGCCGGGTCACGGCCAGTGCCCCGGTCTGCGCGAAGGGCTGGGCGACGGTGGTGAGCGGCGGGGTGCAGTAGGCGGCGAGCTCGATGTCGTCCACGCCGACCACGGACACGTCCTCCGGGACCCGGCGGCCCAGTTCGTGCAGCGCCCTGATCACGCCGAAGGCCATCTCGTCGCTGGCCACGAAGACCGCGGTGGCGTCCGGGATGCGGCCCAGCACCAGGCCGCCGCGGTGTCCGGAGGCCGGGGACCAGTCGCCCTCCAGTGGCGGCGGCACCGGTCGGCCCGCCTCCTCCAGGGTGGTCCGCCAGCCGTCGCGCCGGCTCGCCGCCTCCAGCCACTCCCCCGGGCCCGCGACATGCCACACCGTGCTGTGGCCGAGGTCCAGCAGATGGCGGGTGGCGACCCGGGCGGCGAGGGTCTGGTCGACGGCCACCACCTCGGTGGCGTCGGTGCGGGAGCCGTCGATGGTGATGGTGGGGACGGAGCGGGTGAGCTGCTCGATCCGCTCGCTGCTGTGGATCAGGGGCACCGAGAGGATGACCCCGTCGACGCCCTGCTCGGCCAGCCGGGACAGCGCGGCCTCGATGGCGGAGGTGTCCAGCGAGGTGGTGGTGGCGGTACTCACGGCGTACCCGGCGTCGCGGGCCGCGTTCTCGATACCGGCGGTCAGGGCTGCCCGCGAGTAGAAGGTGGTCGCCAGGGTCACCACGCCGAGGGTGCGGCTGCGGCCGGAGGAGAGCATCCGGGCCGCGTTGTTGCGGCGGTAGCCGAGCTGTTCGACGGCGGCCAGGACCTTGGCCCGGGTGGCCTGCTGCACATTGGGGTGGCCGGACAGGGCGCGGGAGACGGTCTGCGCCGACACCCCGGCGAGGCGCGCCACATCCGCCATACCCGGCGGGCGTTCGCCGCCGCCGCTCCGTCTCGCCATGGCTCCCTTTCCACAGTGCCCACGCCGCCCACTCCACCGGCACCAGTGTCAGGACCAGGCCCCGTAGATGGTATCGCCGCCAACCGGGCCGACCGCGCCCCGGTCCGTGCTCCCGCAAGGGCGCCGGAGGGGCCGCGTCCCGACCCATTGGCATCGTTAACATTCTCTGCCATAGTTTCGGCCGTCGCCCCTCACCTCCGACTCGGCATCGATCACATTCCGCTCGCTCACCCGCCGGGCCGGCGGGCCCTGGACCGCGGGAGCCGCCAGATGACCACCGCCCGCACCGCACCCGCCTCCGCCCCGGCCGTCCTGACCCGCGCCGAAGGACGACTGCTGCGCGCCGGACGGCCGCACCGGGTCCTGGCCGGCTCGCTGCACTACTTCCGGGTGCACCCCCGGCAGTGGCCCGACCGGCTGCGGCGGCTCGCCGCCCTCGGGCTCAACACCGTTGACACCTACGTCCCTTGGAACTTCCACGAGCGGCGCCCCGGCGAGGTGTCCTTCGAGGGCCCACGCGATCTCGCCCGCTTTGTGCGCACCGCCCAGGACACCGGCCTCGACGTCATCGTCCGCCCCGGCCCGTACATCTGCGCCGAGTGGGACAACGGGGGGCTGCCCGCCTGGCTGACCGGCAGCGGGGGAATGCTGCTGCGTACCGCGCATCCGCCGTTCCTGGCGGCGGTCGGCCGCTGGTTCGACGAGCTGATCCCGCGCCTGGCCGAGCTCCAGGCGAGCCGCGGCGGCCCGGTGGTGGCGGTGCAGATCGAGAACGAGTACGGCAGCCACGGCGACGACCGCGACTATCTGCGCCGGGTGCGCGACGCCCTGGTCGAGCGGGGCATCACCGAGCTGCTGTACACCGCGGACGGACCCACCGAGCTGATGCTCGACGGGGGCACCCTGCCGGGCGAGCTGGCCGCCGCCACCTTCGGCTCCCGGCCCGAGCAGGCCGCCGCCCTGCTGCGCGCCCGGCGCCCTCAAGACCCCTTCTTCTGTGCGGAGTTCTGGAACGGCTGGTTCGACCACTGGGGCGAGCGGCACCATGTGCGCTCGGCGCGGGACGCGGCCGCCACGGTCGGCGGCGTCCTCGACGCGGGCGGCTCGGTGAGCCTCTATATGGCGCACGGCGGCACCAACTTCGGCCTGTGGGCGGGCGCCAACCACGACGGGCGGCGCCTCCAGCCGACCGTCACCAGCTATGACTCGGACGCCCCCATCGCCGAACACGGCGCGCTCACACCGAAGTTCCACGCGCTACGGGAGCGGCTCACCGCACTCGGCGGCCCACCGCCACCACCACCGCCCGCCGACCCGCCGCTGCTCGCACCCCGCACCCTCCCGGTGGTCCGCGGCGCCGCCCTCCTGGACGCGCTGCGCACCGCCACCGCACCGGTACACGCCCCGCTGCCGCTCGACTTCGACCGGCTGGGCCTGCCCGCGGGACTGATGCTGTACACGGCTTACCCGCAACTCCCGCCGGGGCGGCAGGAGTTGACGGTGACGGGGCTGCACGACCGGGCGCAGGTCTTCGCCGACGGGGAACCGGTCGCCGTCCTGGACGAGGAGACCGCGTCCTTCCCCCTCACCGGCGGCGGCGGCCCGGTCCGCCTCGAACTGCTGGTGGAGAACCAGGGCCGGATCAACTACGGCCCCCTGCTGGGGCAGGGCAAGGGCATCCTCGGCGGGGTGCGCGTGGAGCGCCGTACCGTGCACAACTGGTCCATGCGGCCACTGCCGTTGGACGAGTGGACCGGACAGGACCTGGACCGCCTCGGCTCCGCGGCACCCCCCGGCACCGCGGGCTTCGCCACCGCCCGGCTGACGCTGGCGGAGTCGGAACCGGCGGACACCTTCCTCGCCCTGCCGGGCTTCGGTAAGGGCTTCGTCTGGGTCAACGGCACGCTGCTGGGCCGCTATTGGGAGATCGGCCCGCAGCGCACCCTCTATCTGCCGGGTCCCCTGCTGCACCCAGGCGAGAACATCCTCACCGTGCTCGAACTCCACCGTTTCGGCCCGGAGTTGACCCTCACCGACCGCCCCGACCTCGGCCCACCCGAGGAGTACGTAGAAACCTTCGACTGACCGCTTCGACCGGCCGCAGAACACCGCTGTCCGGCGACCCGTACCGCAGTCCCGCAAAGTCCGACAACAGTCAAGTCCGGCAACCAGTCAAGGAGTTACCCGTGCCAGCTCCTCGGAACAGACTCGCCGCGGTGCTCGCCGCCGTCGCGGCGCTCGCGCTGACCACCGGCGCCCTCGCCGCACCCGGCGCCTCGGCCGCGCCCGCCCCGTCCGACGGCCCCGCGTACACCGTGACCGTCGGCGGCAAGGGCTCCTGGACCCACCCCGACGACACCCCGGCCAACACCTTCATCGACAAGGACGGCGGTTTCCACTTCCAGCAGGCACACGCCCTGTACGGCGCCTCCGACCCGCGCAAGTGGAACTTCTTCACCGGCAAGGACTTCGACTCGGCCAAGTCCGACACCGCGCTCGACAAGGCGGTGAACCCGGCCAACCCGAAGGACCGCAACAACGACACCACCTGGCGCTGCAACAACAGCCCCACCGGCCGCGAAGCCACCTTCCCGCCCGCCGGCACGCACTACTCGCAGGCCAACTACTGTGATCTGGCGGGTGTTTGGGTCGATCCCGACACCGGCGACTGGTACGGCCTGGTGCACAACGAGTTCACCCCGCAGCCCTTCGGTGACGGCCTCCACTACGACGCGATCGACTACGCCGTCTCCACCGACCAGGGCCGCACCTGGACCATCGAGGACCATGTCATCACCTCCCCGTTCAGCACCGAACGGGGCGACAAGGCCGCCTTCCCGGAGAAGACCTACCACTACGGCGACGGCGACCCGAGGCTCTTCGTCGACACCGCCTCCGGCTACTTCTACGTCTACTACGGCTCCAGGATCGTGGACCAGCGCGGCAGTTGGAAGGCCTTCCACGGCCATGTGGCCCGCGCCCCGATCTCCGCCAAGATGTCCCCCGGCTCCTGGCAGAAGTGGTACGACGGCTCCTGGTCGCAGCCCGGCACCGGCGGCAAGGAGAGCAATATGACACCGGTCGACGCGGACCACCCCACCGGCTACACCCCCACCGACCGCGAGTACGACCCGAAGACACCCGGCACCGTCACCGAGCAGGTCGCCCGGGGCGAAACACCGCCCACCTCACCGCTGTTCGTCATGGACATCACCTACAACGCCCATCTGGGCCTCTACATCGGCGAACCGCAGGCGGTGAACCAGGACGGCACCGAACCGCAGCACTACTACGCCACCAAGGACCTGGCCACCCAGAAGTGGACCGAGATCGGTGACACCGGCGACTACACCACCGCCTCCTGGTACCGCTGGTTCCTCGACAGCAAGAACCGCACCAGCTCCCGCATCGTCGGCAAGGACTTCCGCGCCTACTGCTCCTACGGCTGCTCCGGCGGCTCCAGCAGCGAGTATGTGAACGTCACCATCGACACCGCGAAGCCCGCCGCGCCCGTCGACACCAGCCGGCCCCTCACCATCGCCGCCGGCAACCGGATGCTGTCCCAGGTGAAGGGCTCCCCCACCACCGCGTCCACCGCCCGCGGCGCCGGATCCGCCCTGGACGCCTGGGAGTTCACCGCCAACGGCGACGGCTCGTACCGCATCGCCAACACCGCCACCGGTGATCTGCTGGGCGTGGCCACCGACGCCGGGCACCGCGCCTGGGGGACCAGGACCACCGCGACGCCCGCGGGCAAGGACGGTCCGAGCGTGGGCCAGCAGTGGTTCGTCCTCCCGCAGACCGGCGCCGACGGGAAGCCCACCGGCACCCACCAACTCGTCAACCGCCACAGCGGACTTGTGCTCGGACTGTCCCGCACCGGTGACCGCGGCGCGGAGACGGTGCCCGCCCGTTCCTGGACCGACGCGAGTGGCAGCGGCGTCGGCGGCGGACGCACCGCCCGCGAGCAGTCCCTGGCCCTCACCCCGGCACCCCGCTCCACCGACTGACCGGCCGCACGGAAGGCACCGCCCCGAAACCGAACTAGGCGGTGCCTTCCGTGCTGAGGCGGCTCAGTATCTGCCGCTGGTGGCGGTGGCCCAGGGTCTCGTAGCCGAGGACGGAGACGAAGGGCGCCAGCATCACCACCAGGAGGCCCACGGCGAGCGGCGCACCGGCCGCGGTGAGGCCCACCGCCAGCGCCAGCAGCCCGAGGGTCACCGTGATCAGCAGGACGTGGAAGGGGTCGGCGGACAGCAGCAGAGTGTGCAGCAGATACACCATCAGCAGGTAGAGCCCGACCGGCACCGCCAGCGACAGCACCACCGTGACCCGGCTGATCTCCGCCTGGTGCTCCAGCGACAGCCCCGCCACATGCAGCCCGGCACCGGCCCCCGCCACCCCGATGTACAGCGGCATATGTCCGTAGCCGAAGAGGTAGCCGCGGCTTCTGCGGTGCACCAGGACATCGCCGAACGGGGTGGCGAAGTACACCCACCACATGCCGAAGGTGAGGCCCACCCCGGCGATGACCACGGCGATCGCGGTACCGCTCCACCGGGTGCCGTCCGGGCCGCCGAGCAGAGCACCGGAGGAGGCGACGGTGCCCACGACGCCCTCGCCGAGGGTGATGATCGCGAACCCGCTGTACCGGTCGGCGACATGGTGCGGATGCCAGGGCGTGCCGCCGGCCGCGCCCTGGGAGAAGACGGGCAGCAGCAGTTCCAGGGCGGCGAGGACCACGAAGGCGCCGGCCACCGCGGCCGGCGGCAGTGCCACGAAGGCGACCACCACCCAGCCGGCCTGGGCGACCACCGTCCAGCGGATGTTGGCCCTGCCGACGGCCCGGAACGGCGGCGAGTCCCGCGCCGCCCGCCACCACAGGACCACCATGGCGATCCGCATCACCACATAGCCCATGACCATCAGCCGCAGTTCGAGGTGACCGCCCCCGTCCAGGGAGCGGAACATCGCGGGCAGCCCCAGCGCGAACACCACGACGCCCACCATCTGCACCATGGTCAGGGCGCGGTAGAGCCAGTCGTCGGTACCGAAGGCGGACGCGAACCAGCAGCAACTGATCCAGGCCACGCTGATGGCGAACATCGCCAGGACGAACGCGGTCACGGCGGGCAGTACATGCCCCGCCGCCACCATCTCCGCGAAGTGCGAGGCGGCGGTGCCCACCGCGACCGCGAAGGTCAGATCGAACAGCAACTCCAGCGGGGTGGAGACCCGGCCCGGTTCCGCCGGATCGCGCCCGGTCATCGGCACCACGGGGTGCGCGATACCGCCCGGCGCCCCGGCGCTTTCCACATCACTCATGCCGGGATCATGCCGTACGCCCCCGGAACCGGCGCAGCGCGTACCGGGGTCGTCAGGACTGGGGCCGCTTTCCGTGGTTCGCCGCGTGCTTGCGTCGGGCCTTCTTCTTCCGGCGTCGCTTCGAGGACATGACCGCACACCTCCCGGTGGTGCATCAGGGGATCTTTCGCCCAGGGAGCTTTCCACAGGAGCGCAGGCGGCGCGATCCGGGCCGCGCTAGCTTGGACGTGTCACCTGGACGTGTCACCTGCTGTGCGCGGCCACCGAGCGAGGAGGCGGCAGATGGGCCACCACAAGTCGAACCAGGAAGTCGAAGGGAACCCCGACTCCGGGCACGGGCGCGGCCTCCCCCTCCGCCCCGACCAGGCGGAACTCGCGGAACGCACCGAGGAGGACCGCCAGGCGATCGGCCTCCCCGGCACCCGAGGCAACCGCGGCGGCAACGGACGCCGCACCCGCTGACCCACCCCGACCGGACCTGTCCTCCGCGGGGACCGGCGGCACCTCCGCATCCACCACGTCCGCCCCCGGGACACCGCTCTCCCGCCCGTCCCGGGACTCCCGCAGGCGCAGCGCCGCGGTACGGGCCCGCCCCCACTCAGGACAGCACACGGCGGTCCCCCTTCCCCTCGGCCCTCTCGCCGGAATCCCTCCGTACACAGTTCCGGTCAGCGGAGTTCCTGAATGCGGACCAGGTTTCCGGCCGGGTCGCGGAAGGCGCAGTCGCGGATGCCGTACGGCTGCTCGGTCGGTTCCTGGACCACCTCGGCGTCGGTGGCCTGCACCTGCTCGAAGGTGCCGTCCAGATCGCGGGTCGCCAGCAGGATCCAGCCGTAGGTGCCCTTGGCCATCATCTCGGTGATGGTGCGGCGCTCGTCCTCGGTGATCCCCGGGTCGAGGGCGGGCGGTGCCAGCAGGATGGAGGTGTCGGGCTGCCCGACCGGTCCGACGGTGATCCAGCGCATGGTGCCCTGGCCGACGTCGGTGCGCACCTCGAACCCGAGGATGTCCCGGTAGAACGCCACCGAGGCCTCCGGATCGTCATGCGGAAGAACGCTGGTGTGAATCGTGATGTCCATGAACCCCACCCTAGGGACGCCCCACCACCCCCGCTTCTCGATTCCTGACCGATCGGCCACCGGCAGGCGACCGGAAGAACTCCGTAAGTCCTGCCCCGTCCGGCGAAGGGCTTGATACTGGTCAGAGCGGCCCCGGCCGCTCCGTCCGGGACACGCCCAAGCCCCGCCCGCGGCACCGCCGCCGGGCCGTCGAGGAGGTTAGCCGTGAAGATGCTCATCAACGTGGCGGAGACCGTCGTCGCCGATGCCCTGCGGGGTATGGCTGCGGCTCATCCGGAGCTCGCCGTGGATGTGGAGAACCGTGTGGTGGTCAGGGGCGACGCCCCGGTGGCCGGGAAGGTGGCGCTGGTCTCGGGTGGGGGGTCGGGGCATGAGCCGCTGCACGGTGGTTTCGTGGGGCCCGGCATGTTGTCGGCGGCCTGCCCGGGTGAGGTGTTCACCTCGCCGGTGCCGGACCAGATGGTGCGGGCGGCGGCCGCGGTGGACAGCGGCCACGGCGTGCTGTTCGTCGTGAAGAACTACACCGGTGACGTACTCAACTTCGACATGGCGGCCGAGCTGGCCGAGGACGAGGGGGTGCGGGTGGAGAAGGTCCTCGTCAACGACGACGTGGCGGTCGAGGACAGCACCTTCACCGCGGGCCGGCGGGGCACCGGTGCCACCCTCTTCGTGGAGAAGATCGCGGGTGCGGCCGCCGAGGAGGGCAGGCCGCTGGACCAGGTCGCCGCCCTCGCCCGGCGGGTCAACGAGAACGCCCGCAGCTTCGGCGTGGCCCTGGCCCCGTGCAGCACCCCGGCCAAGGGCGGCCCCACCTTCGAACTCCCCGACGGGGAACTGGAGTTGGGCGTCGGCATTCATGGCGAGCCGGGGCGCGAGCGGCGCGCCATGATGACCTCGGGCGAGATCGCGGACTTCGCCGTCGACGCCGTACTCTCCGATCTGCGCCCGGACAGCCCGGTCCTGGTCCTGGTGAACGGGATGGGTGCGACGCCGCTGCTGGAGCTGTACGGGTTCAACGCCGAGGTGCAGCGGGTGCTCGCCGAGCGGGGGGTGGCGGTGGCCCGCACCCTGGTGGGCAACTATGTGACCTCGCTGGACATGGCGGGCGCCTCGGTCACGGTGTGCCAGGTCGACGAGGAGATGCTGCGGCTGTGGGACGCTCCGGTGCGCACCCCCGGCCTGCGCTGGGGCGTCTGACACCTACCGATCCGGTCACACGGGACACCAGAAGCATCAGGAGGGCATGTGCTGGACGCCGAATTCTTCCGCCGCTGGATGACGGCCACCGCGGCGGCGATGGACCGGGAGGCGGCGCGTCTGACGGCGCTCGACTCGCCGATCGGTGACGCCGACCACGGCACCAATATGCAGCGGGGTTTCCGCGCGGTGCGCACCACGCTGGAGAAGGAGCCGCCGGCCACCCCGGGCGCGGTACTGACCGGCGCCGGGCGGCAGTTGATCTCCACTGTGGGCGGCGCCTCCGGCCCGCTGTACGGCACTCTGCTGCGGCGGGCCGGGAAGACGCTGGGCGACGCGGCGGAGGTGTCGCGGGAGGATCTGGCCGCGGCGCTGCGTACCGGGGTGGACGCGGTGTCCGCCCTGGGTGGGGCGGCGCCCGGCGACAAGACGATGCTGGACGCGCTGGTGCCCGCGGTGGACGCGCTCACCGGTTCCTTCGGGGCGGCGGTGGACGCGGCGGCGCAGGGTGCACAGGCCACGGTGCCGATGCAGGCGCGCAAGGGCCGGGCCAGCTATCTGGGCGAGCGCAGCATCGGCCACCAGGACCCCGGTGCCACCTCCTCCGCCCTGTTCTTCGAGACGCTGGCGGCGACCGCGGCAGAGGCGGGTGAGTGAGATGACGGACGAAGCGACCGGTCGGCAGACGACCGGCGAAGGTTCCGGTGTGGGTGTGGTGCTGGTCTCGCACAGTGCTCAAGTGGCCAGCTCTGTGGCGGAGTTGGCGCAGGGTCTGGCGGGTGGCGGCGCCCGGGTGTCGGTGGCCGCGGCGGGCGGCACCGAGGACGGCGGTCTCGGCACCAGCGCCGAACTGATCTCCGCCGCCGCGGCCCTGGTGGACCACGGCGAGGGCGTGGCGGTCCTGGCCGATCTGGGCAGCGCCGTCCTCACCGTGAAGGCGATGCTCGCGGAGGGCGACGAACTCCCCCCGGGGGCCCGCCTGGTGGACGCACCCTTCGTGGAGGGCGCGGTGGGCGCGGTGGTGACGGCGTCGACCGGCGCCGATCTGGACGCGGTCGCCGCGGCGGCCACCGAGGCGTACAGCTACCGCAAGGAGTGACCCGAGCGGTGTCGTGGCGGGTGGCCGCTGGGCTCGATCACCCTTGCCGGCCGAGGAGTTGGCGGGCTCGGCGTTCGCCCTCCGCCTGTGCGGCGCCGATGCTCTCCACGGGCGACACCTTGGAGTGCGGGAAGAAGATGTAGGTGACGTGGTCGGGCGCCCCGCCTCCGCCCGGGTGGGGCGGGATGCCGAGGGAGGCGGCCGCGGCGTGCGAGGCCTCCCCGATCAGGTCCGCGGGCCCGGTGTCCCCGACCACGGCGTACCGCACCATGCCCCGGTAGACGATGGCGGCCGCGGTGCCGGCGCCGATACCGTACTCGCGGTGGTCCCAGCGGTCACTCGGCTCCGGCACCACCACATACGGCAGGCGCTCCGCGTCCAGGGGGCCGCCGTCGGAAGCGGTGAAGTTGGTGAGATCGGCGAAGTACGGGTCGGTACGGGCGTTGCAGTAGCGCCCGGGACGGCCGTCGCAGTCGATGTCCATATCGGCCGTCCAGTGCACGACCCCCGCGCCCCTCCCCGTCCCGCCACCGCTGCGGTCGCCCGTCGCGCAGACCGGGATGGTCGGTTCCTTCTCCTCGTCGGTGCGGTAGCGGCCGTCGGAGATCTGCTCGCAGTCGCGTACCGCGTCCAGGAGTTGGGCGGCGGTGACCGGGGCGGGGTGCTCGGGCCCGGCCGCGGGGGGCGCGGTCCTGGGCGCGGGCCGGTCCGGGTCGGTCCAGGGCAGCGGAGGGAGGGCGGCCGCGGCGAGGGCCGCCACGGGCAGCAGGGCGGCGCCGATCAGGGCGCCGCGGGCGGCCGGTCGGATGTGCACGGTGAGCAGCCTCCGGGAGGGGTTGCGCCGGGATGGTTCCGGGTCCGGAGCCACCCCTGGACGGGGACGGTCGCGCTCCCCATCTGTGCCCGCCCACCCCGAGCCCGCATCCGCGGCTCGCCCGTCCGGGGGCATCGGCGCCCACCGCGGAGCCGGTATCAGTGCCGGGGGGGCTTGCTGTCGGGGGTGCGGCGGGCGACGGATGATCCACACGAATACGATTTGGTCGGCGCGGCGACCTGTGCGCCTGCCGTCCGTACCCGGGGGTTCCGCAAGTGGCGTGCGTCCAGGAGTAGTTGGCCTTGCGCCGGGACCTCGGGCGCGCACCGTGTCCACGCTGGCCGCGGCGCTCGCAGTCACCTCCGGGGGACGGACGACGGCGGCGGGTCCGCACCCCGCCGCCCCGTCACCGCCAGGACACCGCCGCCCGCTCCTGGGGCGCCGCCCACGACGACCTCGGTGTGGTCTCGTACGACGCCTACCAGGGCGGGCAGAAGATCCACAGGCGGGTGGCACCGGCCGGTGCCCGCAACCGGTGCTGGACCGGGCGGGTGGCGGTCTCACCTGCCCGGCGGCGGTCCACATGCGCCGCCCGGGCACGGCACGTTGACTCGACCGCAGGCGACACGGACACTCCCCGACCCCAGCGGCGCCTGGACGCCGCGGGCCGTGCCGCCGGAGGCTCCTATGCGTACTGCTCAGACAGCCGCCCGGACCGGGGTGACGCTGGCGGCCGCGGCGCTGCCACTCCTGGCGACCGCCCCGGCGTCGGCCGCGAACTCGGACCAGATCACGGTCAGCACCACGGGATCCACGGTACGAGTCACCGCCCCGGGCTGTACCGACGGCGGCAACGCCGCACTGCTCACCGCCTCCCAGGCCGACTTCGCCCAGGGCCGCCAGGCCGAACTCGCCGGCACCGGACCCAGCCAGAGCGCCTCCTGGTCCGATGTCCGCAAGGGCCGCTACACGGTGGCCGTGCACTGCGGGGACGGCTCGGACGGCGGTTCCCGCACGGTGTCCGTCGGCACCGACCCCACCATCTCGGCGACCAGCCGCCCGCGCCCCTCCCCCACCCCGACCGCCACCCGCACCCCCCGTGTGACACCGACTCCCGTCCCCACGTCGAGCGCCCCGGCCCTCGGCGTGCAGGGCGGCTACGGCGGCAGCAGCGAGGACCGCGGTCCGCTGACCTTCGCGGTGGGCGGCACGATGGTGTGCGCAGCACTCGGCGGCGGCGCCTGGTACCTCCACCGACGCCGCACCGGGCAGCGCGGTGTGCGGTACTGAGCGAGCGTGGCCGCATCGAGTTCGGCGCAGCTCGGATGTGAACCGCCGTGCGGAAGCGGGCGGTTGAGGCGGGCGACCGCCTCAACTCCCGCTGCCCGCCGCCCCGTCCCGGTACTTCGCCAACTGCCCCCAGTGCAGGTCGAGATGGCACCGCGGATCGGCGCCGAATCCGGTGGTGCCGTCCACCGCGGCGGCCCGTAGCCGCAGCCGCCTGGTGTCCCCCATCGGCTCGGGATCCTGCGCCTACGCGGTCCACCTGGCCAGTTCGGCACGGCCCGCGGGCAGCACCTCGTACTCCTTGCGGCGCCCGCGGGTCACCTCGCCCTCGGCAGCAGGGCGGTCAGGATCGCGTACGGCAGGGACATGCGGGCATCCCGGGAGCACCGCCTCATGGGCGGGCGGCGAGTTCGGCGCCCTCTCGGACGGCGCCGCCGATGAGCCGCACCACGGTCCGCGCGGCAGTGCACACCCCCGGCCTCCGGCCTACCCTCGTGATCATGAGCGCTGCACCGGAGCGGTACACCGTGACTCTCAAACCGCGCCTCGCGGACGAGGAGGGCCACCCCGACCACGGCTCCGGCCTCCGCAGCGCCACGGTCCACGCCACCGGCGGGTACGGCGCCTCGGGCGCACCGCGCTACACCGGCGAAGGCATCGCCGCCGACATCGACCCCACCACCGGCACGGTCCAGGCCATCACCGTCGACGGCCGCGAACTCCCTTACGGCTGGGTCGCCGAGACCACCCCGGACAGCGAGGACTGACCAGCACCGCGCCACTCTGTTCGTGTCCCGCCTCCTGTCCTGTTCCTGCCCTGCGCCTCGCAGTGGGCGTCCGCGTATCAAGTCGGGCCACCGTAGAGTGTGTCGAGTTGTACTGCGCAACTACGTGTGTGGGGGCGGGGGTGCCGGGGGGCCGGGCACAGTTGCGATCTACGAGGGCTGTTGCCGTTGTGGTCGCGCTCACCGTTCCCGGACCGGTGGACCGTCAAGCACGGCCGTCGTCGGGCAGGCCCCACTCCGGCACGCATACTTTCGGGCACGACAGAGGGAGGCGGCCATGCCGGACGAGAACGTCGAAGCCGGGAACCGGCGGGAGGCCGCCGTCGAGACGATCCAGCGGGAGATGACGGTCTTCGCACGCCGCGCCCGCGCCTCCGCGGGCCGGTTGCATCCCGAACTCTCCCTGGTCTCCTACACCCTGCTCGGACACCTCGAAGAACAGGACGCCTGCCGCGCCACCGATCTCGCCGCCCACTACGCGCTGGACAAGTCGACCGTCAGCCGACAGGTGACCGCCCTCGAACGCGCCGGCCTCATCGCCCGCCGCACCGCCCCCGACGATCACCGAGTACAGGTCCTCCACCTCACGGAAGCCGGCACCGCCATCCTCGCCAAGGTCACCGAACGCCGCCGCGACGTGTTCCACCACCGCCTCCACGACTGGCCAGAAGCCGACCTGCTCCGCTTCGCGGAGTACGTACAGCGGTACAACCGGGCCGCGGAGGGCGAGTGAGAGCAGCGCTCTCGACGGTGAGCGGTGTTCTAAGCGGTGAGTTCTAAGCGGTGAGTGGTGAGCGGTGAGTGGTGAGCGGTGAGTGGTGAGTGGTGAGCGGTGAGTGGTGAGCGGTGCTCGCGGTCGTGACCGGTGGTCTTGGCGGTGAGCGGTGCTCTGGCTGGTGACTGGTGCTCGCGGTGGTGAGCAGTGCTCTCGTTGAGGAGCGGCGCTCTCGTGCGTGAGCAACGCTCTCTCCCGGGAGCGGCGTTCACTTCCGAGAGCAGCATTCGCGAGGGAGAGCGGGTGCTCACGAGCGAGAGCGGCGCTCGCCAAGCAGAGCACCGCTCACGCGCGAGAGCGGTGCTCACGTACCAGAACACCGCTCACACGGGAGTGCAGTCCTCACGCACGAGAGCACCGCTCACCTCCAAGAGCAGCGCTCTCGAAACCGGCACACGGAGGCTCTCTCACCCCACCCCCTCTCCCCCCGGCACAATTACCGCGCCCACCCCGATTCCGGTACCCGTACGCCCGTGAAGTCGATGGTGCGGCGGAGGGTGAAGCCGAGGGTTTCGTAGAGGCGGAGGGCGCTCGTGTTCTCGGCGCTGGCGTGCAGGAACGGGGTTTCGCCGCGTTGTCTGACGCCTGCGGCGACCGCTCGTACCAGGCGGCCGCCGAGGCCCTGGCCGCGGTAGCCGTCCAGGGTGCAGACCGCGCTGATCTCCGTCCAGCCGGTGGGGTGGATGCGTTCGCCGGCCATCGCCACCAGGTGGCCCTCGCGGCGGATTCCGAGGTAGGTGCCGGCTTCCACGGTGCGGCGGAGGAAGGGGCCGGGGCGGGTGCGTTCCACCAGTTCCAGCATCTCGGGGACGTCGGCGGGGCCGAGGTGGACGGCTTCCGGGTCGTGGTCGAGGTCGGTCTCGGTGTCGACCAGTTGGACTCCGGGGACGTGGAAGGTGAGTTCCCAGCCGGCGGGCGGGGTGGCGGCGAGGCCGACGAAGGCGACTTCGGTGCCGGGGCCGGCGAGTTCGGCGAGGTCGTGCCAGTCCTCGGGGCCGGCGTCGGCGGGCAGTGCGGTCCAGTCCGAGACATCGGGCTGATAGCGGAGGACGCGGCCGCGGCGTTCGGCGAGTGCGGCCTGCGGGCCGGTGAGGGCCGAGTGGACCGGGTCGTCCAGTGGGTGCACGGTGTCGCGCACCGCTTCGCCGGTCAGGTCCGTCGCCCCGTAGGTGCCGCTGATCGTTCCGGTGCCCGGGGCGGCGTACGTCTCGGCCATGCGTTCCTCGCTCTCCTCGCCTTCGGCCTCCTTCGCGGTGGGCCTCGGCTTGCTGTCGGCCTCGGTTCGGGCTGCGGGAGGCGCCGGTCCGGTGGGCTGCCGCAGGGGGTGCGCCCCGAGACGCGCCCCGCAGACACACCTATGGCGTCTCCTCAGCGTGCAAGCGAGAGCGGGCGCCGTGTATTCCCGACCGTCCCGAACGTCCTTGGGCTCCCGCCCGCCGCTCCCCGGGAACGTTCCTCGTCGTCCCCCACCGCAGGGTCTCATCCGGTCGGCCCATGTCGTCCTGCGCGGTATTCTCATGCGATTTTACCGTGGCTGAATGACCGTCAGATCCGTCAGATCCGTCAGATCAGCCAGATCCCTCAGCTCTGTCAGTTCTCGCCGAGTCCGGGCAGGTGCCGGTGCCGGTGCCGGTGCCGGTAAGTGCTGCCTGGTCGCCGCGGTGGCCGGTGTGCTGCTGTTCGGGGTGGTGCCCGCTGCCCCGGCCCTGGTGCCCGGCAGGCCCGAGCCCGATCCCGACCCCCCGCAGACCGCCTCCGAGCTGGGTGACTCGGGGACTCAGGTGCGGTTGCGCGCCGGGGCGCCGAGCCTGCCGAGCAAGGTGTCGGGCCTGTCCTGGGTGGTGGCCGACGCGGGCAGCGGCGATGTGCTCGCCGCCCATGCGGCCCACCGCAAGCTGCCTCCCGCGTCCACCCTCAAGACCCTCTTCGCGGTGACCGCGATGCCGCACATCCCGGACGGTGGCGTCCACACCGTGACCGAGTCCGAGCTCGCCGGTGTCGCCCCGGGCAGCAGCCGCGTCGGCATCGTCGCCGGGAACACCTACCGGGTGCCGGACCTGTGGCGGGGGGTGTTCCTCAGTTCCGGCAACGACGCGGTGCACGTACTGGCCGGGATGAACGGGGGGTGGGAGAGCACCGCCGAGCAGATGCAGGCGAAGGCGGACGCGCTCGGGGCGCGGGACACCACGGTGGTGTCGCCGGACGGGTACGACGAGCCGGGGCAGGTGTCCTCGGCGTTCGACCTGGCGGTGTTCGCGCGGGCGGGGCTGCGGATCCCGGAGTTCGCCGAGTACTGCTCGACCGGGACGGCGGACTTTCCCGGGAACGGTGGGCGGACCTTCGAGATCCAGAACACCAATCGGCTGCTGAGCGGGGCCGACGGGGTGCGGCGCTATCCGGGGCTGGTCGGGGTGAAGAACGGCTACACCTCTCATGCCGGGAACACGCTGATCGCCGCCGCCCGCAAGGACGGGCGGACGGTGCTGGTGTCGGTGATGAATCCGCAGTCCGGCGAGTCCAACGCGGTCTATGAGGAGGCGCGGCGGCTGCTGGACTGGGGTGGGGAGGCGGCGGGCCAGGTGGTGCCGGTGGGTTCGCTGGAGTCGTCGCGGTCGGCGGCCCCGGCGGCGGCCGGACCGGATCGCGGCGTGCAGTCCTCCCAGGCCGCCGGGGCCGGGGAGTCCGGTGGGTTCCCCAGCGGACGGCTGCTGGCCGCCGCCTGTCTGGCCGCCGCGGCGGCCGTCGTCTGGCTCAGGGCACGCTTCCGGAGGCGCCGGGAGAGCTGAGGACCTTGTCAACTCCCCCTAGGGGGACGGGAGTTGTGATGCGCATGGGGGCGGCGGTGAGGCACGGCCGGTACGGGGGCCGAGCCGCCGCGTCCGTGCGCCCGTCCGCGGTGCCATCGAGCCTCACCCGCACCGGCGCCCGTCTCCGTGCCCACCGGCCCCCTCGACTCGACCCGTCACCCCCAACTCGCTGCTCCGATCGCGTGTTTGGTGCGGCGGGTCGGGGTGGCGGTGGTGTGGGGCGGGGCGGGGTGTGACAAGGAAGAATCATGATGTCCGATAATCACACAAATACGGATCAAAGGAATTCCCGCCGCTGGTTCCTCACCGGTGCCCTCGGTGCCGGCGCGGCCGCCGTGGCCGGTACCGCCCTGGTCCTCGCCGATTCCTCCGACGGCGGCGGCACCACCGCCGCCACCCGCCCCGCCCCCTCCGGCCCCCCGCAGGCCGCGAGCCCCGCAGCCGGTGCGCCCCGTGCCGCCGGCCGGCCCGCCGCCCACGCACCGCAGGGCTACCGGCTGCGGCCCATCGCCGGTGACTCCTCGATGGGCGTACCCGCGGCCCACCCGCAGGTGCGCACCCACGCCGCGTACACCCTGCCCGGCAACGCCCGTGCGGTGGCGCTCACCTTCGACGACGGGCCGGAGCCGACCTGGACGCCGAGGGTGCTGGCGCTGCTGCGGAAGTACCAGGTGCAGGCCACGTTCTTCCTGATCGGGGAGAATGTGAAGGCGTTCCCGCATCTGCTGCACGACATCGCCGACGGCGGGCATGTGATCGCCAACCACAGTTACACGCACCCGCAGTTGACCAAGCTGTCGCGCAGCGCGGTGCGCAGCCAGCTCGGGCGTACCAGCGATCTCATCGGGAAGATCACCGGTGCGTCGCCGCGCTGGTGCCGGGCGCCGTACGGGGACTGGAACGCGCCCTCGCTGAAGATCTGCGCCGAGTTGGGGATGGAGCCGCTGAACTGGTCCATCGACACCATGGACTGGGCCGAACCGGGGGTGCGGAAGATCGAGAAGGCGGTGGCCGACGGTATCGAGCCCGGCGCCGTCATCCTCCAGCACGACGGGGGCGGCAACCGCTCGCAGACCGTGCAGGCCGTCTCGGCGTATCTGCCCAGACTCCTCGACCAGGGCTACGCGTTCGTCCGCCCGCACCTGTGACACCGGCCGTACGGTGCGGACCGCTGCCCGGCGTCCGGGCGGCGGTCCGGGCCGGTCAGGAGGTGGTGGGGCGGGTGGCGACCACCAGGGCGCAGCGGGGGGTGCCGTCGGGGCGCCGGCCGGTCCCGGTCAGCGGGCGCAGGGCCAACTCGAAGCCGGTGGCGGCCAGTTCGGAGAGGACCGGGCCGGTGGGGAAGGTGCGGTAGTACATCACGAACGGCGGGCGCCACACCGCGTTCCGCAGCCGCATCGCCGTGTCGAAGCCGAGCATCGCCCAGTAGGCGCGGGAGGTGGGCGGGGCGGGCGCCGGTTGCGGGAAGGCGAAGCGGCCGCCGGGGCGCAGCGCCCGGTACACCTCGGCGAAGAGGCGGGGGCGCTGCCGGGGCAGGAAGTGCCCGAACGCGCCGAAGCTCACCGCCAGATCGAAGGCCCCGTCGAACGGCAGGGCCAGCGCGTCGGCCCGCACCCAGTGCTCCGGTACGGGGCGGGGGCGGTCGGCGCGTGCGGTGCGGGCCCGGGTGAGCATTCCGGTACTGAAGTCGGCCCCGGTGACGGAGAGTTGGCACACCGCGCTGAGGACGTCGGCGCCCGCGCCGGTGCCGCAGCACACATCGAGGCCGCGTTCGAAGGGCCCGAGGAGGGCGAGTTCGGCGGCGACCGCGTCCAGCAGGGGGGCCGGGGTGCGGAAGGGGGTGCGGTCGAAGGCGGGCGCCAGCAGGTCGTAGCCGTGCTCCACCGAGGACAGGGCCTGTACGGCCAGCTCACGCAGGGTGGGACCGCCGGGTGCGAACATGCGGGCCAGCCTACGTGCCGCCGCCTGGGTGCCGCGTCCGGTCAGTCGGGGAGGATCAGTTCGCAGGACTCGCCGGGGGCCACCGACACCGTACGGTCCGGGAGTTGGACGTCGATGGGTGAGCGGTCGGAGTCGGGGACGGCCAGGTGGAGCAGGCCGGGACGGACGCGGAGCCGGACTCCCCAGTGGCCCTGGTAGCGGATGTTGAAGGCGTACTCGGCGAGTTCGGGCATCGGTACCGGGTCCAGGCAGAGGGCGCCGCCGCTGCTGGCGAGGCCGGTGAGGCCGCGCTGCACCAGGTCCAGGGTGCCCGCCATGGCGCCCAGGTGGATGCCCTCGCCGGTGGTGCCGCCCTGGAGGTCGGCGATGTCGCCCTCCAGGGCCTCCTGGCAGAACCGCCAGGCGTCGGCCCGCCGCACCCGGGCCAGCACCCAGCCGTGTACCAGGCCGCTGAGGGTGGAGCCGTGGCTGGTGCGGCGCAGGTAGTAGTCGACGGTGCGGTGCCACAGCGTGTCGTCCAGGCGGTAGCCCAACTGCTGGAAAAGCGCGGCGAGTTCGGCGGGCGGGAAGAGGTAGCCGAGCATCAGCACATCGGCCTGCTTGGACGCCTGGTAGCGGTTGACGGTGTCGCCCTCCGCCTCCAGGATCCGGTCCAGGCGGCGGATGTTGCCGTACTCCTTCTCGTAGCCGGACCAGTCGAGTTCCGCGAGGTCGCCGTAGCCGTCGAACTGGCTGATGACGCCCGCGTGGAAGGGGACGTACAGCTTGCGGGAGACGTCCTGCCAGAGGTCGAGTTCTCCGTCGCCGTTGAGGCCGGTGCGCTCGGCGAGTTCGCGGCGGCGCGGTTCCGGGAGGGCCGCCAGGAGTTCCAGGGTGCGGGACAGTACCCAGGCGGCGGTGACATTGGTGTAGGCGTTGTCGTCGAGTCCGGCCTCGGGGGCGTCCGGGTAGGCGTCGTGGTACTCGTCGGGGCCGACCACGCCGCGGATGCGGTAGCGGCCGAGGTCCGCGTCCCAGACCGCCGAATCCGCCCAGAAGCGGGCGATGTTGAGCAGCATCTCGGCGCCTCTGGTGTGCAGGAACTCCGCGTCCCCGCTGGCCTCGCAGTACTGCCACACGTTGTAGGCGACGGCCGAGCCGACGTGGTGCTGGAGCCGGGAGTTGTCCGGGAGCCAGCGTCCGGAGCGCGGGTTGAGGTGCAGCCGCTGGGTCTCCTCCCGGCCGTCGCTGCCGCTCTGCCACGGGTACATGGCGCCGGCCCGGCCCGCGTCCCGGGCGTCGTTGCAGGCCCGCTCCAGCCGGCGGTAGCGGTAGTCGAGCAGACCGCGGGACACCTCGGGGAAGTGCAGGTTGAGGTAGGGCAGGACGAACAGCTCGTCCCAGAAGATGTGCCCCCGGTACGCCTCCCCGTGCAGCCCGCGGGCCGGTACGCCCGCGTCGAGTCCGGCGGTGTGCGGGGAGAGGGTCTGGAGGACGTGGAAGAGGTGGAGCCGCAGGATGCGGCCCGCCGGGCCCGGCACGCTCAGTTCGGCGCGGCGCCACAACTGCCGCCAGGCGGTGTGCTGGGTGCCGAGGAGGGTGTCCGCGCCGGGGGCGCGCAGCACCCGGTCCACCGCGGCGGCCAGCGGGTCGCTGACCGCGGTGTCGGCGGAGGTGTGCAGCGCCACCACCTTGTCCACGGTGACCGGCACCCCCTGCTCGGCGTCGAGCACCAGCCGCCGCACCGCGCGCTCGGGGCCGTGCCGGGTGGCGGAGCCGGATTCGGTGCCGGTGTGCACGGTGGTACGGGCGGCCACCCCGATCCGCACCTGCGAGGTGCTGGTGCGGCACTCCAGCCAGTCCGCGTCCACCGGCCCGCGGTGGGTGCCGGTGCGGGTGGCGGTGAGGTGCCGGCCGTCCAGCTCGCGGTAGCGGGGCACGCCCGCGTTGGTGACGGAGCCGTCCAGGGCGGACTCCACCTCGATCCGGCCGGAGAAGTTCTCCGGGGTCAACTCGGTGCGCAGCAGGGCGAGATGGGGGTCGGCCATATGTACGGCGCGCCACTGGCGGAGGGTGAGGCGGCGTCCTGCCCGGTCCTGGTAGCGGGCGTGCCGCTCCAGCAGTCCGCGGTCCAGGCGGAGCCGCAGGCGGTGTTCCAGCAGGGTGGTCGCGTCGGGGGTGAGCCAGGGCCCGCCCGGCTCCCCGCCGTCGTCCTCCGGCCCGGTCTCGTCCGGCCCGCCGACTTCCGGGGGGCTGTCCAGTGCGCGGAAGCGGAGCGGCAGCCAGTTGGGGACGTTGACCATGTCCTCGTTCTCCACCCGGTGTCCGGTCACGGTGGAGGTCAGGCGGTTGTAGCAGCCGGCGACATAGGTGCCGGGGTAGTGCACCCCGTCCGCGGTGCACTCGGGGAGCGCTCCACGGGTGGCGAAGTAGCCGTTGCCCAGGGTGCACAACGATTCGCGCAGTCTGACCTGCTTGACGTCATAGCCCTCGTACTCCCAGGTCCAGTCGGTGACCCGGTCGCTGACATGGTCGGTCATGCCGGATGCCGCCCTTCCCTCTCATCCCGCTCACCGCCGCTTCCCGCACCGGGCCCGGCTTCCGTGACGAGTTCCCCGAGGTCGAGTACGACGAGGTCGGCGCCGTGTGCCCGGAGGCGGTCGGCGGTGCCGGGGCCCGCGGTGCGGTCGACGCCGATCACCGGGTGGAAGCCGCCGCGGCGCCCGGCCTCGACCCCGGCCAGGGCGTCCTCGACGACCGCGGTGGCGGCCGGCGGGCTGTCCAGGCGGCGGGCGGCCTCCAGGAAGAGCGCCGGGTCGGGCTTGCCGGGCAGGCCGAGGCGGCGTGCCTCATCGCCGTCCACCAGCGCGTCGAACAGGTCCAACACCCGGGCCCGGTCGAGGAGTTCGCGGGCGTGCCGGGAGGCGGAGGCCGCGGCGAGCCGCACCCCGGCGGCGCGCAGGGCGTGCAGCAGCCGCACGGTGCCGGGGTAGGCGTCGATGCCGGCCGCCAGCCGGGCCGTGAAGACGCGGTCCTTCTCCTCGGACACGGCCCGTACCGTGTCCTGGTCCGGGTCGAGGCCGCGGGAGCGGAGGAAGTTCTCCGCGCCGTCAAGGCGGGAGCGGCCGTCGACGTACCGCAGATAGTCGTCGTGCGGGTCGAACGGGGCGCGCAGCGCCGGGTCGGGTGGCGGGTGGGCGGCGAGTCGGGCGTCGAAGGCGGTCTGCCAGGCGGCGGCGTGCACCCGGGCCGAGTCGGTGATCACACCGTCGGTGTCCAGGACCACCGCGGGCACCCCGGCGAGGGGCAGCCGCGGGGTGGCGGCGGGCTGGCTGGGCGTGGGGGTCACCAGGGTGGTCCTCCGGTCGGCGGGACTGCGGGCGGGTCAGCCGTGGTGCGGGATGACGGCGACCGGGCAGGCGGCGCGGTGCAGCATGGCGTGCGGCACCCTGCCCAGCGGTGTGCCGGGACGGCCGTGCCGGTGCCGGGCGCCCAGCACCATCAGGTCGGCGTCGGCGGCGAAGGGCACCAGCACCTTGTGCGCGGGGCCCTCCACGACGGTGGGGACGACGTCCACCCGGGGGTGGGCTTCGGCCGGTTCGCTGAGGGCGGCGTCGAGTGCGGCGGCGGCCGAGGCGGCGTCGGTCCGCTCCCGCTCGCCCGCCCGGCCGGGGCGGACCGGGGACTCCCGGGCGGGCGAGCGCCAGGCCCGTACCGCGTGGAGTTCGGCCCGCCGCAGTTCCGCCTCCAGGAACGCGAACCGTACGGCGTCCGCGGCGCACACCGGGTCGCCCACGGCCAGCAGCACCCGGTGGTGGTGGCCGTCGCGTCCGGCCTCGGCGCCGCGGACCACCACCACCGGGCAGGGGGCGCGGGCCGCCACCGCGAGGCTGACCGAGCCCAGCAGCAGCCCGGCCATGGCGCCACGGCCACGGCGGCCGGTGACCAGGGCGACGGCGTTGCGGGCCTCCCGCAGCAGGGCCAGGGTGGTGTCCTCGGAGACCAGTTCGGTGGCGACGTCCACGTCCGGGTCGGTGTCCTCGGCGCGGTGTGCGGCGCAGGTCAGGATGGACTCGCCGAGCCGGGGCCCGTGTCCGCGGCTCCGGCCGAGGCTGCGGGAGAGCGCGCCGCCCTCGTACCGCTCCCACAGGCTGGCGTGCACCAGGCGGAGCGGCACCCGCCGGCGGGCCGCCTCCTGGGCCGCCCAGTCGACCGCCTGGAGACTGGACTCCGATCCGTCGACCCCCACGACCAGCGGAAGCTCCATCACGGGTCACCGCCTCTCCGCGGGGTTGCGGTCTGCCTCCCATCGTTGCACCGGAGGTGGGGCGGCGCAGGGGCGGGCGATGGGGACCTTCGGCCCACGCGGTCCGCGGGGCGGGTGCGCGATGCTCGAAGGTACGGGGGTGGCACGCCGGTGAGCGGAGAGGCGGAGCGGCCATGACCACCATGACGACGAAGAGCACGATGCTGGGGTTCCTCACCGCGGGCCAGCGGGACCAACTGCTGCGCGCGGCACGGGATGTGTCGTACCCCGCGGGGCGGCGGATGTTCGAGGAGGGGCGGCACGCGGACCGGTTCTGGGTGGTGCGCAGCGGGACGGTGGTGCTGGACCTGCGGGTGCCGGGTCGCCGCTCCCCCGCCGTGGACACCCTCGGGCCGGGCGATCTGGTGGGCTGGTCCTGGCTGTACACCCCGCATGTGTGGCACCTCGGCGGGCAGACCGCCTCGGCGGTGCGGGCCTGGCAGTTCGACGCGGCCTCGGTACGGCGGATGTGCGCGCAGGACCCGGAGCTGGGGCGCTCGGTGGAGCACTGCGTGGGCGTCGCCCTGGCCCGCAGGCTCCGCGCCTCCCGCACCCGCCTCCTCAGCCTGTACGGGCCGTACAGCACGGCCGACGAGGATTTCTGACCCGCGGCCTTCTGACCTGCGGCTGAGGCGAACTCGGGCCGGACGGGCTGACCCCGGCGTACGGGCTTCAGCGGGTGTGGTGGCTCCAGCGGGGGCCGACCTCGCGCCACTCGCGGTCCCAGCGCTGGTCCCGCCGTACGTCCAGGCGCCAGCGCACCGCACGCCCCACCCCGTACACCACGGCGCCCGACATACCCGCCGCGGCGCTGCCGAGGAGGGCGGCCTGGAGGGCGGCCTCGGTGCCGTCGAGCGGGGGTGCGCTGGGTTTGCCGTGGGCGTCGGTCCAGATCGGTACCCGGTCGCCGGTGTGGTGGCCCGAGGGGACCATGGCCTGCCCGGTGTGCCGGACGCCGCCCGGCCCGGACCAGGCGACATCGGCGCGTACCTGGCTGCCGTTGGTGCCGGTCACCGCGAGGGAGCGCGGCGCGTTCTCCTGGAGGACGGCGGCCACCTCGTGCCGCTGGGCCTGCTGCTGGTGCAACTGGCCGGTCGTGGCGAGCGCCGTCACCGTCCCCGCGAAAATCCCGCCCACCAGGACGACGACCCACACCACCAGGACGACCCAGGCCTCGATGACGTCCTCGGGGCGCCGCAGAGGGTTGCTCCGCCAGCGCCAGTGTCGCTGCTTCCCGCTCTCGCGCCTGCGCATCGGACCGCACCTCCTCGTCCTACCCCCCAGGCTGTCACTCGGGGACCGGTACCGGCAGTGCTCCGGGCGGCGGGTTCGACGGGGTGCGGTCAGGCGCGGATCCCGGCCGCGGTGAGCGGGCGGGGCAGTCTCGGCAGCACCTCGAAGGAACCCGCGAGCCCCGTGCACCGGAGCAGCCGCCGCACCCCGCGGCCCGGTACCACCAGCCTGAGCCGGCCGCCGCCGTGCCGGATCCGGTTGCGCACCCGGCACAGCACGGACAGGCCGCTGCAGTCGATGAAGGTGACCGCGGTCAGGTCGAGCACCAGGTCGGTGTCCGGGTAGGCGGTGAGCACGTCCAGGTGCCGCCGGGCCGGTGCCGCGGCGGCGACGTCGAACTCGCCGTACAGCTCCACCACGGTCGTGGAACCGGAGTGCCGTTCGCGCAGACCGCTCAGGTGGGGTTGCCGGTTCTCGTGCATACCTCCAGGACACCGCGCGCACCCGGCACCGCGACAGGGCCGGTTGGTCCCCACTTCCCGGTGGGCGGCGCCGCGGTTCCCGGTCCCGGCGCGGGGTACCCGTGGCGGCCCCGGACGGATCGGCACCGGGGGACGGCTCGGACGGGAGCGGACGATGGCGGAGACCGTGAAGCCCGGTGGGCCCGCCCCGATCCGGGTCTTCCTGCTGGACGACCACGAGGTGGTGCGCCGCGGGGTGCACGATCTGCTGGACGACGACCCGGGGATCACCGTGGTCGGCGAGGCCGCCACCGCCCGCGAGGCCCTGGCGCGGGTACCGGCGCTGCGGCCGCGGGTCGCGGTGCTCGACGTACGGCTGCCGGACGGGGACGGGGTGAGCGTCTGCCGTGAACTGCGGTCCCGGATGCCGGAGTTGGCGTGTCTGATGCTGACCTCCTTCGACGACGAGGAGGCGCTGCTCGACTCGGTGCTGGCCGGTGCCTCCGGCTATGTGCTCAAGCAGATCCGCGGTTCCGACCTGGTGTCCGCGGTGCGTACGGTGGCGGCCGGCCGCTCGCTGCTGAACGAGGCGGCGGCCCGCCGGATGACGGAGCGGCTGCGCGACCGGCCCCGGGAGGCGGAGGACGACCGGCTGCCGGCGCTCACCGGCCGCGAGCGGGAGATCCTCGCCCTGATCGGCGAGGGCCTCACCAACCGGCAGATCGGCGCCCGGCTGTTCCTGGCGGAGAAGACGGTGAAGAACCACATCTCGCGGCTGCTGGCCAAGCTGGGGGTGGAGCGCCGGGTGCAGGCCGCGGTCCTCGCCACCCGCCTCCGCGACGGCTCCCCCGGCTGACCCGACGGCACCGGCGCACAGGTGCGGTCCGCGGCACGCGGTTACGGTGAGGGGACCGGGGGGTGGAGCGCCCGGCGGTACAGGGTGCACCCGCGGGTGGAGGAGGGGGGTGGACACACGGCGGCCGGGAGGCGGGAGTGGTGGTGGAGCGGTCCTCGGACAGCAGCCGGGTCAGCCTGCCGCAGTTCCGCCTGGACGAACTGCTCGGCGAGGTGCAGGCCCGCATCGACGCGGCCCGCGGCACCCGGGACCGGGTGCACCATCTGCTGGAGGCGGTCCTGGCGGTGGGCCGGCAGTTGGATCTGGCGCAGGTGCTGCGGAGCATCGTGGAGTCGGCCGCCGACCTGGTGGACGCCCGGTACGCGGCACTCGGCGTGATCGGACCCGACGGCCGCAGGCTCGCGGAGTTCCTCACCGTCGGCGTCAGCGAGGAGCAGATCGCCGCCATCGGCCACGACCCGGAGGGCCACGGCATCCTCGGCGAACTCATCCACCACCCCGTCCCCCTCCGCCTCGACCGCATCGCCGACCACCCCCGCTCCTACGGCTTCCCGCCGCACCACCCGCCGATGGAGACCTTCCTCGGGGTGCCGATCCGGGTGCGGGACGAGGTGTTCGGCAATCTCTACCTCTCCGAGAAGCACGGCGGGGCCGCCTTCGACGACGAGGACGAGGCGGTCCTCGCCACCCTGGCCGTCGCCGCCGGGGTCGCCATCGACAACGCCCGCCTCTACGAGGAGTCCACCCGGCGCGAGCGGTGGCTGCGGGCCAGCGGCGAGATCACCCACGATCTGCTCTCCGGCGGGCGGCGCCGCGAGGTCCTCGGCCTGATCGCGGAGCGGGCCCGGGAGATCGCCGGCGCCGCGCTCGCCGTGGTCTCGGTACCGGTCCCGGGCACCGACACCCTCACCGTGGAGCTGGCCATCGGTACCGGCGCCGAGGCGCACCGGGGCCTGGTGCTGCCGGTGGAGGGGTCCTTCACCGGGGCCGCGTTCGCCGCCGGCACGCCCGTGACCAGTGCCGGGATCGCCGAGGACGAGCGGGTGTCGGTGGGCCCGCCGCGGTTCGGCGGTCTGGGTCCGGCGGTGGCGGTGCCCATCGGGACGCGGGACGGGGCGCGGGGCGTGGTGCTGCTGGCGCGGGAGGCGGGCGGCAATCCGTTCACCGAGACGGAGACCCGGCTGCTGCTGACGTTCGCCGGGCAGGCCGCGGTGGCGATGGAGCTGGACGAGCGGCGCAGCGACGCCGAGCAGATCGCGGTACTGGAGGACCGGGACCGGATCGCTCGGGATCTGCACGATCTGGCGATCCAGCGGCTGTTCGCCACCGGGATGACCCTGCAGAGCGCGGGGCGCCTCATCGACAGCCCGCAGGCCTCGGCGCGGGTGATGCGGGCGGTGGACGACCTGGACGAGACCATCAAGATCATCCGGTCGACCATCTTCGGGCTGCGGCTGCACGACGTGGAGGAGCGGCAGGGGCTGCGAGCGCGGGTGGTGCGGGTGGTGGACGAGGCAGCCGTGGTGCTGGGTTTCCCGCCGGGGGTGCGGATGACGGGACTGCTCGACACCCAGGTGCCGGCCGCGGTGGGCGACGCGGTGGTCGCGGTGGTGTCGGAGGCCCTCAGCAATATCGCGCGGCACGCGCACGCCGCGCGCTGCGAGGTGGTGCTGGAGACGGACGGCCGGCAGGTGCGGCTGACGGTGACCGACGACGGGGTGGGGCTGCCGGAAGGCGGCCGCCGCAGCGGTCTGCGCAATCTCGCGGAACGGGCGGAACGCCTGGGCGGCACCCTGGAGACCGGCACCCCGCCCGGCGGCGGCACCACCCTGACCTGGCAGGTCCCCCTCCCCGGACTTGCCTGAACACACCCCGCCAACTCACCCGCGATACAACGGACTTACGAGCACAGCCACCCCCAACTCGCCCTCTCCCCAACTCCCATGCGGCGCACCGCACTTGCCTGCCACCCCCGCCCAACTCTCCCCCGGCTCCCCGGACATGCCCCCGCCCCGGCCCATACCTCCGGGCCAGGGCAGTGCGAGGACGTCTCAGGCCACGTCCGCTTCCGGTACCGCGCCCTCGGCGGTGACCGGCACCGGCTGCGGGGCGGGGGTACGGGCGGTGTCGTCGCTCTCGTAGCCGAGGTGGTCGGTCACGTCCACCACTCCGTCGACGGTGGTGCAGAGGCGTACCGCGACGCGGGCCAGGCTGCGGCGGGAGACGGTGCCGCTGAGGGTGACGCGGCCGTCGCGGACGTCGACGGTGAGCGCGGACGGGGAGAGGCCCAGGGTGCGGGTGAGGACCTCCTCCAGGATCTCCTCCTGGATGGCGCGGTCACGGCGGAGGAAGAGCCGCAGCAGGTCGCTGCGGCTGACCACGCCGACGATACGGCCGTCCTCGTCCACGACGGGCAGCCGCTTGATGTGGTGCCGGCCCAGGGTGTCCGTGGCCCGCACCACCGACCAGTGGGGCCGGGCCACCACCGCGGGCGAGGTCATCAGGCCCCCGGCGGAGTCGGCGCCGTTCCTGCGGTGCAGCAGGTCCGCCTCGGACACCACGCCGAGGGGGCGGTTCTCGTCGTCCACCACGGGGACCGCGGTGATGCCGTACTCGTCCAGCAGCCGCGCGATCTCCTTGAAGGTGGTCTGCGGGCGGACGCTGACCGCCACCGGCGTCATCAGGTCGGCGACGCTCTGATGCCTCATCGTGTCTTTCCTCTCCCGGCCTCTCCGGCTCCGCCGGACGCGGCGGACACGGCCGTGCCTCCCCTCCACTGTGCGCCACCGGCGGACGGAACCGGGTGCCGGGACGACTCAGCGGGTGGCGGGGCCGCCGTCACGGGGCCGGTGCGGGGTGTCCGGGATACGGATACCGCGGCCGGTGATCCGCTCCGGGGCGAGTACCGTCCAGGCGCCGGGACCGGCGCCCGCCCACGGCCCGCGGCCGGTGTCGGCGTCCAGGCGCCGCACGGTCGCCGGGTCGGTGAGGCGGCGGGCGCGGCCGACGGCGAGCACGCTCCAGCCCTGGCTGAGGGCCTCGTCCAGATGGTCGGCCTCCAGGGCGATCTCGGTGCCGATCACCTCGTCGGGCACCGCGTCCGGCGCGGCGCGGAACGCGATCTCCTCGCCGAGGACGGCGTAGGCCACCGGTTCGACGGCCGGTCCCGTGGGGCCGGTGACGGCGATCCGGCCGACGCCGTGGGCGGCGAGGAGCGCCCGGCACTCCTCGGGTGAGAGTTCCACCAGCCGGGCGCGGGACGCCGGCCGCCCGGGGAGCGGCGGCGGGTCCTCGGTGCCGGTGAGGGCGGCGACGCTGGTCTCCAGGGCTTCGGCGAGCCGGACCAGGAAGCCCGTCCCGGGGCGGGCGGGCTGCTCCTCCAGGTACTGGAGGTAGCCGGGCGCGGAGCCGGCCCGTACCGCGACGTCCTCGCGGGACAGGCCCAGTTCGGTGCGGCGGGCGGCGACCCGGCGGCCGATCTCGCCCGGGGTGTGTCCGGGACCGGGCGGCGGGGGTCGGTGCGGCATGGGGACCAGTCCTCCTGGCGGTGCGCGGCGGATGCGGCGGCATCCCTTCCCGGTCCCCGGTGCGGGGAATCGGGAGGTGTGCCGGGACCGCCAGGAGGGGTGACCGGTCCTGGGCTCAGCGTGTGGTGCCGGGCCTGCGGCGGTGCATGGCGTAGGCGACGGCGCCGCCGGCGACGAGCAGCGCGGTGAGGGCGCCTCCGACGGCGAGCGGGGTGCCCGCGGTGTCGTCGCTGCGGGTGGTGAGGGCGAGGTTCCGGCCGTCGTAGAGGTCGGCGTTCACCTGCTTCTCGCTCGCCGCCGGCACCTGGGCCGGGAGGCCGCTCCGGGACTTCACCGAGCCGTCCCGGTCCAGCAGCAGCCGGTCCTGGTGGGGATGGCGGAAGTCGAAGAGGCCGTCGACGGTCCCGGCGTCCGCGTCGAAGGAGTGGTCACCGATCCGTCCGGTGCCCCAGTTGTCCTCGATGAAGCGGAGCACGGAGGACTGCTGGGTGGGCGTGTGGTCGACGGCGTTGACCTTGCTGTACGGGGAGACCAGCATCAGCGGCAGCCGGGGGCCGGGGCCGCAGCGGTCCAGGTAGCCGCCACGTGCGGGCGGACCGGCCTGGCAGGCGGGGCTGTCGGTCTCCAGTCCGTGCGAGTCCTTGGTGGTGTCGGTGGAGCCGTTGAGCACCTCGGGCGCGACATGGTCGTACCAGCCGTCGGAGTCGTCGTAGGCGAGGAAGACCGCGGTGTCCTTCCACTGCGGGGACTGCTGGATCTTGTTGAGGGTGTCGGTGACGAAGTGCTGCTCGTCCAGCGGGTCGGAGTAGCCGGCGTGGCCGTCCTGGTAGGCGGCGGCCTTGAGGTAGCTGACGGCGGGCAGGTTCGCGGTCTTCAGCGCGGCGTCGAAGTCCACCAGGTCGTACTGGTGGTTGGCCTGGCCGTCGCGGCCGATCTCATGGACGTTGCGCGGCGGCAGATGGTGCGGATTCGAGGTGGACTTGTAGTACTGGAACGGCTGGTGGTGGGGGATGTAGTCCTGCACCTGGGCGCCGCCCAGATTGGTGTGGGTCACCGAGGCGCACTTCGCGTAGTGGCCGTCCTCACCGTCCCAGGGGGTGCCGGGGCGGAAGCCGCCCTGGAACCAACCCCAGGTGACGTTCTGCCGGTTGAGCAGGTCGCCGATGTTCTTCCCGCGCATCGCGCCGAGCGCGTTGTTCGCCGTGTGGTCCTTGCCGGAGCAGTCGTCGTAGGCGGGCTGCGGGTCGTTGATCATGGTGCCGACGCCGTTCCCGTCCGGCGAGGCCACCGTGTACGGGTCGGGCTTGTCGGTCTGCTTCGGGTTCTCGGTACCGGACTTGGGGTCCATGGAGACGATGCCGTGGGTCTGCCCGGCGACCAGGTTGATGGCACCCGGGGTGGACGGCCCGTACACGTCGCCGAAGGAGCGGTCGTTCAGCGCGAAGTGCTGGGCGTAGTTCCACATGCCGGTGACGGTGTTGCCGTCGTAGTAGTCCATGACGAGTCCGGGCTCGCCGAAGAGGTTGCCGGAGCACTTGCCGGAGTCGGTGTGCTCGACGAACTTGTCCGCCTTGCCGCCGTTGTACGCGTACTGCTCGGGGGTGTAGCTGTGCTTCTGGTCGCAGGTCATGGCCTGCTCGGGGGTGAGGCGCTTGGGTGGGTACTGGTTCGGGTTGTCGTGCAGCAGACCGGCGTTGGCGAGGGTGTCGACGTCCTTGGGGGTGCGCGGGGAGGCGTGGAAGGGGGTGCCGTCGGTGTTCGCGGCCTCGGGGTAGGTGGCGAAGTAGTGGTCGAAGGAGATGTTCTCGCCGAAGATGACGACCACGTGTTTGACGGGCGTGGTGGGTTTGCCGGGGGCTGCGGAGCCCGCTCCCCAGGCGGGCGCGGCGCCGGCCAGGGTGAGTGCGGCGGCGCCGGCCAGGGCGCCCCAGCGGGCGGCGCGGCGGCGGTGCGGTCCGGTGCGTCTGGCGTTGCCTGCCATGATCCCTCGGCTTCCTGCGAGTGCGGCTCGGTCTTCGGGCTGCTTCGGTGGTGCAGGGCCGGGCGGCTGCGCCCGGCGTGAGGTGGGGCCCGTCCACCATGGCACGGGTGGGGCGGAAGGGTCAGGAGTCGGTCACCAAGGTTTGGTGTGTTCTTGACATTTGACGGGCTGTCATGCCGCGGTGACCGGGCGCTGTTCTGCTGTTCCCCGTTGCACGGACGCGGGCCGGTCCCGGTTCACGCCAGGAGGCGGCGCCCGTACCAGTCCCGGCGGTCGCGGACGCCGGGCAGGGCGTAGAAGTAGCCGCCGCCGAAGGGCACCAGGTAGTCGGTGAGCGGCTCGCCCTCCAGCCTTCGCTGCACGGTCTTGAACTGCCGTGCCAGGTCCTGCTGGTAGCAGCAGAAGAGCAGCCCCATATCGAGGTTGCCGTTGTCGAGAGTGCCCCGGTCGTAGTTGTAGGAGCGGCGCAGGATGCGGTGGGCGTCGCTGCCCGGGGTGCGCGGATTGGCCAGCCGGATATGGCTGTCGAGGGGGATGATCTCGCCCTTGGGGTCGTGGGCGTATTGCGGCTCGTCCTCCTCGCGGTCGCCGTCCAGGGGGGCGCCGCTGTCCCGGGTGCGGCCGAACATGCGCTCCTGCTCGGTGAGGGACACCCGGTCCCAGAACTCGACCAGCATCCGGATCAGCCGCACCGCCTGGTAGCTGCCGCCGTCCGCCCAGGCCGGTTCGCCGCTGCCCGCCCACACCAGGCGGTCCATGGCCCGCGGGTCGGCCGGGTCCGGGTTGGCGGTGCCGTCCTTGAAGCCCATGTGGTTGCGGGGCGCGCCGGTGGGCCGGGGCGGGGCGGAGAAGCCGTCCTGGCGCCAGCGGATCTGGAGTCCGCCGCGGGTGTGCCGGGCCACGTCGCGCAGCGCGTGCAACACGGTGTCCTGGTCGTCGGCGCAGAACTGCACGCTCAAGTCGCCCCCGCACCAGGCGGGTTGGAGGTCGTCGTCGGGGAAGGGCGCCATGTCGGTGAGGCGGCGCGGGCGGCGGGCGGCCAGGCCGAAGCGGTCGTCGAAGAGGGCGGCGCCGACTCCGACGGTCACCGTGAGGTCACCGCCGGGGAGGCCCGCGCCGAGGGTGCCGGAGTCGGTGGGCGGCGCGGTGATGCCCGCACTTGGCGGCAGCCCGCCGCCGGTGAGGAAACGTGCCCGCTCGGTGAGGGTCCTCAGCACCTCGGCGAGTCCGGCGCGCCCCTCGGCGGTGACGTCGAAGGAGACGAACGCGGTGGCACGGCGCGGGGCGGTGAGGATGCCGTACTGGTGCGGGCCGTGGAAGGGCGGGTGGACCGGGGACGGGTAGGAGGGCACCGGCGGGTCGGCGCGGGCGTCGCCGGTGGCGGTGCCGAGGGCGACGGCGCCCACGGTGCCGGCAGCCGCGCCCCGCAGGAACCCGCGCCGGGTGTGCGGCCCCTCACCGCCCGGACCGGCGGGGCGGGTGGGCGTGTCCCGGTGCCCGTCGGCTTGCCGGCTCATGCGGTCGGTCCTCCGTGCGTCGCTCATGCGGTCCTCCGTACGTCGCAGAGGGCGGCCACCTCGGCGAGGCGCTCCACGGTGTCGCCGGTGGCGGCGTTCAGGCGGCGCCGGTCCGAGGTGCCCAGGCGGTCCAGCGGGGTCCAACTCCCGTGCCGGTGCTGGGAGTCGAGGCGGTCGCCGAACCGGTCGAGCGAGGCGTCCAGGTCCTTCAGACGCGGGTAGCGGCCGGTGAGCAGGGGCCGCAGCAGGCGCAGTACGGCCCGGGTGCCGTCCAGATTGGCGCGGGCGGTGGCCAGGTTGCTGCCGCTGCCGAAGTCCGTGCGGCCGCTGAGTTCAGACTCCAGGGTGTTCTCCAGGATCTCGTGGGCCCGCAGCCCCAGATCGAGCGGGTCCATCCTGACCTGCGACCAGGTGGTGCGCAGGGTGCGCACCTCGCGGACGAGGCGGTCGGCCACCGGGCGCAGCCTGTGCGCCGACTCCCCGTGCCACAGGCCCTGTTCGAGCCGGTGGAAGCCGGTGAAGCCGGGGTCGTGTACGCCTTTCGGGAGCCCGGCGTCGGTGCCGTTGATCGCCTGGTCGGCGTCCCCGAAGGCCCCGTAGGCGGCGCCCAGGCGCTCGTATCGGAGGTGGGCGGTCAGCCAGGCGGTGCGGGCGGCCGGGAGGTCGCCGCGGCGGATCGCGGTACGCAAGGTGCCGGTGGCGCGCGCCAGTCGGGACATCTGCCGGCCGACCCACCGCTGGTAGGCGATGGTGGGCGGGATCAGATCGTGCTGGTCCAGCGGTACGGCGGCGGGGCCGCCCGGGGTACCGGCGCCGGTGACGCGCAGGGCGGGGCCGTTGACGGCCTCGGCGTCGTCGGGCAGGCAGCGCAGCCGGTAGGTGCCGTTGCCGAGGGCGACGTGGAGCGGTCGGGTGGTGCCGGGGGCGAGGCCGTCCAGCTCACCGTGCACGGTCCCGGTCCGCACCTCGACGAGCTGCACCTCGGCCGAGCGCTCCATACCGCTGTGCACATCGAAGACCTGCCGCCCGGGGTGCGCGTCCCGTACCCCGCCGCCGCAGTCGCCGAGGGTGATCTCCACGGCGGTGTGCCGCAGCCCGTCCGCCCCGGTGGGGTCCGCGGGGGCGGAGTCCCGGTCGAAGGCCCCGGCTGCGGCGAGGCAGCCGAGCAGCAGGGCGCACGCCGCGAGCATCGCACCAGCGACCAGCACCGGCGGCCACCGCCGGGCACCCTCCGTTCCGGCCCGCCCCATGCGCCCACCCCTTCCTCCGACCGGCCTCGGTCAACGCCCGCGGCGGCCAACTCACCGGCGGGCAGCGGCACATGATAGGCCGGGCCGGGCGCCCGGGAGGAGACCGCGCACCGCACCGCCGCACCCACCCGGCGCCCGCCGCACTCCCCCGGCACCGTTCGCCGGGGCGGTGACCCGGGGGTACCGTGACCGTCGTTACTGATTGGTAGTTCCGGTTGGAGGACCGCGATGCCCAAGCTCGACCGCCAGGGTGACGTCTTCGTCCTGGATCTCGGCGACTCCGAGAACCGCTTCCACCCCGACTGGCTGGCGGCCGTCGGCGCCGCGCTGGACGAGGTCGCCACGGCGGACGGGCCGCGGGCGCTGGTGACCGCGGCCACCGGGAAGTTCTGGTCCAACGGCCTGGACCTGGAATGGCTGCTGGCCCACCCGGAGCGGTACACGTCCTATGTGGACTCGGTGCACGCGCTGCTGGCGCGGACGCTGTCGCTGCCGCTGGTGACGGTGGCCGCGCTCCAGGGGCACACCTTCGCGGCCGGGGCGATGCTCTCGCTCGCCCACGATGTGCGGGTGATGCGCGCGGACCGCGGCTTCTGGTGCCTGCCGGAGGCCGATATCGACATCCCGTTCACGCCCGGGATGTCCGCCCTGATCCAGGCCAGGCTGGCGCCGCGCACCGCCCATGAGGCGATGGTCACCGCCCGCCGCTACGGCGGCCACCAGGCGCTCGGGCTGAGCGGGCCGCGGGCCGGACCCGAAGACGGCGGGACCCGGGTGCGGTGCGCTGAGGCGCCCGCGCCCGGGTCCCGCCGCCGGATCGCTACCGGGTCGGTAGCGGATTCAGTACCGGGTCACTGGACCGCCGGGAGGAGACCGGTGACCGGGGCCACCTGGCCGGTGAGCGGGGCGAGTTCGGACACCCCGTGGTTGAGCCCGGCACTGGCGGTGGACAACTGCTCGGTCGGGCGCGGGAGTTCGTCCCGGTGTTCGGCCGATACGGAATTGGCGGACAGGTCGTCCACCGTGCCGAGGACGGAGGGCACCTGCACGCCCTGGTCGGCGGCGACCGCGGCGGGGACGGCGAGACCGGTGGCCCCGGTGGCGAGAGCGAGGGCGGCGAGAACACGTCGAGTGGAGATCATGCTGTGCTCAACGCGCCACCCACCGCTCGGACACGGCCCGCCCCCGCCCGTCACCCACCGCGAAGGTCAGGGCCGGGCCGGGGTGGTCACGGCTTGCGGGCCACGCCCGCCATCGCATGGGCCCTCGGCTCCTGCTCGGCCGTCTCCGGCGCCCGCCAGCGGTCGGCGAGCACCACTCCGGGCGCCACCAGATGCAGCCCGTGGAAGAAGGCCTCGATCCGCTCCGCCGGCCGCAGATGGTACGAGTCGGCGGACTGCTCGTTGTACGCACGGACCGCCGCGTTCAGCGTCTCGCTGGTGTCGATGCCGTCGCTGAGCACCAGATGGCTTCCGGGAGGCAGCGCCTCGACCAGCTCGTCCACCAGCCCCCACGGATTGTCCGAGTCGGGCAACTGCCCCATGATCCCCAGCAGGACCAGGCCGACCGGGCGGTCCAGGTCCAGGGTGCGGGCGGCGCCGGCGAGGATGGTCCGCGGGTCGCGGACGTCGGCCTCCAGATAGTCGCAGGAGCCCTCGGGGGTGCTGGTCAGCAGGGCGCGGGCGTGGGCGAGGACCAGCGGGTCGTGGTCGACGTAGACGATGCGGCTGTCGGGGGCGGCCCGCTGGGCGATCTCGTGGGTGTTGTCCGCGGTGGGCAGGCCGGTGCCGATGTCGAGGAACTGGCGTACGCCGGCCTCCTCGGTGAGGAAGCGGACGGCGCGGGCGAGGAAGCGGCGCTGGGTCCTGGCCACGGCGGCGAACTCGGGGAAGGCCCGCAGGATGAGGTCCCCGGCCTGCCGGTCGGGCGCGTAGTGGTCCTTGCCGCCGAGGATGTAGTTCCACACCCGGGCGGAGTGCGGCCGGTCGGTGCGGAGCCGGGCGGCGAGGCCGTCGGCGCCGGAGTCGCTCGGAGATGAGTCGCTCATGGGGAGAGCTTCACACACGCCGGGCGGGGCTTCCAGGCCACGGACGGGTGAGGCCGGGGCCGAACCGGGCCAATCCGGTTCTGGTCTGTTCGGACCAGCCCCGGTTTGCCCCCGGAGGCCGCCGGTTACCCCTGCCCCGTCGGCGGGCCGGGCCGCGTCCGCCGGGAGCCCGGCGGACGGAGAGGCCATGACGCAGGCCGGTGTGCAGGTCGAGATCCCGGCGCCCCCGGAGGCGACCCGGCGCCGGATGCGCGGCGCGCGCCGGCTGGTGGGCTATCTGACGACGACCGACCACAAGACCATCGGCAACATGTATCTGGCCACCGCCTTCTGCTTCTTCCTGCTGGCCGGGCTGATGGCGATGACGATGCGCGCCGAACTGGCAAGCCCCGGGCTGCAGTTCGTGACCAACGCCGAGTACAACCAGCTCGTCACCATCCACGGCACCATCATGATGCTGCTGTTCGCCACCCCCACCTTCGCCGGGTTCGCCAACGCGGTGATGCCCTTGCAGATCGGCTCCCCCGATGTGGCGTTCCCGCGGCTGAACGCGCTCACCTACTGGCTCTTCCTCTTCGGCGGGCTGGCCGTGGTGTCGGGTCTGGTGGTGCCGGGCGGCGCCGCGGGCTTCGGCTGGTTCGCGTACGCGCCGCTGAACAGCGCGGTCAACTCCCCTGGTGCGGGTGGGGACTTGTGGACGATGGGGCTGGCGGTGGCGGGGCTGAGCACCACACTGGGCGCGGTCAACTTCATCGCCACCGTGGTCTGTCTGCGCGCCCCCGGGATGACGATGTTCCGGATGCCGATCTTCACCTGGAACATCCTCTTCACCTCGATCCTGGCGCTGCTGGCGTTCCCGGTGCTGACGGCGGCGCTGCTGGTGCTGGAGGCGGACCGGAAGTTCGGGGCGCATGTCTTCGACGCGGCCAACGGGGGTGCGCTGCTCTGGCAGCATATGTTCTGGTTCTTCGGGCATCCGGAGGTGTACATCGTGGCGCTGCCGTTCTTCGGCATCATCACGGAGATCATCCCGGTGTTCAGCCGCAAGCCGGTTTTCGGCTATCTCGGGATGGTGGGCGCCACCATCGCCATCACCATGCTGTCGGCGTCGGTGTGGGCGCACCACATGTTCGCCACGGGGGCGGTGCTGCTGCCGTTCTTCTCCCTGCTGTCGTTCCTGATCGCGGTGCCGACCGGGGTGAAGTTCTTCAACTGGATCGGCACCATGTGGCACGGCAGCCTCTCCTTCGAGACGCCGATGCTGTGGGCCTGCGGCTTCCTGGTGACGTTCCTCTTCGGGGGTCTGACCGGGGTGCTGCTGGCCTCGCCGCCGCTGGACTTCCATGTCACCGACAGCTACTTCGTGGTGGCGCATCTGCACTATGTGCTGTTCGGGACGGTGGTCTTCGCGATGTTCGGCGGCTTCTACTTCTGGTGGCCGAAACTGACCGGCCGGATGCTGAACGAGCGCCTCGGCCGGATCCACTTCTGGCTGCTCTTCACCGGCTTCCAGACGACCTTCCTGGTGCAGCACTGGCTCGGCGCCGAGGGGATGCCGCGCCGCTATGCCGACTACCTCCCCGCGGACGGCTTCACCGTCCTCAACACGGTCTCCTCCGCCGGCGCCTTCCTGCTGGGCCTGTCCACCCTGCCGTTCCTCTACAACGTCTGGCACACCACGGTGTACGGGCGGAAGGTCGACTCCGACGACCCGTGGGGCTACGGCCGTTCGCTGGAGTGGGCCACGTCCTGCCCGCCGCCGCGGCACAACTTCCACGCCCTGCCCCGGATCCGATCCGACTCCCCCGCCTTCGAGCTGCACCACCCGGACGCCCCGCCCACCGGCGCCGAACCCGTGCGCACACAACCCGGTCCGGTACGGCGCGACGGGGGTGCGCGGTGAAGGCGGAGGCCCGGCTGTTCGCGGGGGTCGCGGCGTTCTTCCTGGTGACAGGCGGCGGATACGGCTGGTGGTCGCGGGAGCCGGCCGGGACCGCGGCGCTGGTGGTGGCGTTCCTGATGTCGACGCTGCTGTCGTTCTTCTTCGACCGTACGTACCGGCGGCGGGGGCTCAGGCCGGAGGACCGCGGGGAGGGGGAGGTGGCGGACCGGTCGGGACCGCTGGACTTCTTCCCGCCGCACAGCCCGTATCCGCCGGTGACCGGTCTCGGTGCGGTCGCCACGGCGCTCGGGGTGGTCTTCGGGCTGTGGTTGTTCGTGCTGGGGCTGGGGCTGCTGCTGGCCGGGGTGTTCGGGCTGGTCTTCGAGTTCGTACAGCGCGAGGAGTAGCGGGTGTTCAGCGCTCGCGGTGCTCGGGGGTCTCGGTGTCGCGGGCGGGTTCGCGTTCGGGGCCGGTGAGGGTCTTCGCCACGGTGTGCCGGCGCTCGGGCGGCAGCCGCAGCTCGATGCGGTCGCCGTAGTACCAGCGGCTGAGGGCGGTGCGGAGTCGGGCGGACCTGCCGCGTCCGGCGGGCAGGGGGTGCGGCAGGTCCCGGGCGACGAAGCGGTAGAGGCGGTCGGGGGCGACGGACGCGGGCTGCTCGCCGAGGGCGCCGTCGACACCCTGGGCGACCCGGCCGGTCTCCTCGCCGTGGAGCAGCCTGGCCCGCTCCCGGTACTGGAGGGCCAGGCAGACGCGCTTGGTGAGGAGGAACGCGGCCACCGGGCCGAGGATGACGCCGATCCGGAAGATCCAGGTGAGCGCGTTGACGGAGACCCGGAAGGAGAGCGCGGCGACGTCGTTGCCGCCGGCCAGCAGCAGTACCCCGTAGGCGACCAGGGCGGCCACGCCGAACGCGGTGCGGGTGGGGTGGTCGCGGGGCCGGTCGCAGAGGTGGTGCTCGCCGCGGTCTCCGGTGATCCAGCGCTCGAAGAACGGATAGGCGAAGAGCAGGGTGAAGAGCACTCCGGGCAGGACCACGGCGGGCAGCAGCACGTTCCACATCAGGGTGTGCCCGGCGACGTTGGTCTCCCAGGCCGGCATCAGTCTCAGGGCGCCCTCCAGGAAGCCGACGTACCAGTCGGGCTGGGCGTCGGTGGCGACCTGGTCGGCGCGGTAAGGGCCGTAGTTCCAGACGGGGTTGATCTGGGCGAGGGCGGAGAGCAGGGTGAGGGAGCCGGTGACGGTCAGGAACAGGCCGGTGGTCTTCACGGTGAACTGGGGGAACATCGGCTGGCCGACGGCGTTGCGGTTGGTGCGCCCGCGGCCGGGCCAGTGGGTGTGCTTGAGGTACACCACCAGGATGAGGTGGGCGGCGATCAGGGCGATCAGCAGCCCTGGCACGAAGAGCACATGCACCACATAGAGCCGCGGGATGAGGATGTGGCCGGGGAAGGTGCCGCCCCAGATGAAGAAGGCCAGATAGGTGCCGACGACGGGCACGGACAGCACGATGGTGTGGGCGGTGCGCAGTCCGGTGCCGGAGAGCAGGTCGTCGGGGAGGGAGTAGCCGCAGAAGCCCTCCAGCAGGGCCAGCAGGAAGAGGGTGACGCCGATGATCCAGTTGGTCTCGCGGGGTCTGCGGAAGGCGCCGGTGAAGAAGACCCGCAGCATATGGACGCCGATCGCGGCGAGGAAGACCAGCGCCGCCCAGTGGTGCAACTGCCGCAGCAGCAGCCCGCCCCGGACGTCGAAGGAGAGCCGCAGGGTCGAGGCGTAGGCCTGGCTCATGGGCTGGCCGCGCAGCGGGCGGTAGCTCCCGCGGTAGACGGTCTCGACCATGCTCGGGTCGAAGAAGAGGGTGAGGAAGGTGCCGGTGAGGAGCAGCACCAGGAAGCTGTAGAGGGCGAGTTCACCGAGGAGGAAGGACCAGTGGTCGGGGAAGGCCTTGCGCATCAGGGCCCGGCCGGACTCGGCCACGGGCAGCCGCCTGTCCAGTACGTCGAAGCCGGTCCGTGCCGCCTCGCCGGCCCGTACCGCCGCCTGTTCCCGCCGCGCGCCCCGCATACGTCCGCCCTTTCTGCCGACCGGCTCACGGACCGCGGCGCGGGCATGGGTAACCGGCCGCCGCCGGGCGCAATCCGGGTGTTGGTCGGATCGGCGGAATCGGGCGCCGCGGGCCGGCGGGGTCAGCGGCGGGTGCGGGGGACGACGACGGGGGAACCGTCGCCGGGGGCGCGCAGGATGTCCGCGTCGAGTTCGTACAGCTCCTTGACGAGGGCGGCGTCGACGGTCTCGGCGGGTGGGCCGTGGGCGACGATCCGGCCGTCCCTCATCGCCACCAGCAGGTCGGCGTAGCGGGCGGCGGCGGCCAGGTCGTGCTGGACCATGACGACGGTGCGGCCGTCGGCGGCGATCCGCCGCACCAGTTCGAGGACCTCCACCGCGTGGCCGGGGTCGAGGGCGCTGGTGGGTTCGTCGAGCAGGACGACGGGGGTCCGCTGGGCGAGGACCAGGGCGAGCCAGCAGCGCTGCCGCTGCCCGCCGGAGAGCCGGTCCAGGCGCCGGCCGGCGAGTGCGGTGGTGCCGGTGGCGTCGAGCGCCTCGGCCACCGCCTCCTCGTCGGCGCGGGACCACTGCCGCAGCAGCCCCTGGTGCGGATGGCGGCCGTACCGTACGAGCCCGGCGACGGTGACCGCTTCGGGGGCGCGGGGGGACTGCGGGAGGAGGGCGACGCGGTGGGCGGCCTGGCGCTGGGTCAGTTGCCACAGGTCGGCTCCGGCGGCGCGGACGGTGCCGGAGGTGGGGCGGTGCAGCCGGGCGAGGGCGCGGAGCAGGGTGGACTTGCCGCAGCCGTTGGGGCCGACGACTGCGGCCACCTGCCCTGCGGGGACGGCGAGTTGGACCCCTTCGACGACGGGCCGGCCTGGGTAGCCGGCGTGCAGGTCGTGCACATGCAGGCCGTCGGGGGTGGGAGTCGGTTCGGTCATGGGGGTGGGTCAGGCCTTTCCGGTGGTGCGGTCCGTGCGGAACAGGACCCAGAGGAGGAAGGGGCCGCCGAGGACGCTGGTGACGACCCCGACGGGGAGTTCGACGGGGGCCACGACCCGGCCGAGGGCGTCGGCCGCGACGACCAGGCAGGCACCGGTCAGCGCGGAGACCAGCACCGGGACACGGGTGGGTCCGGCGAGCCGCCCGGCGAGTACGGGGGCGGCCAGGCTGACGAAGGCGATGGGCCCGCCGACGCCGACGGCGACCCCGGCCAGTGCCACCGCGAGGGCGAGCGCACCGGCCCGCAGGGTGCGGGGGTCGGCGCCGAGGGAGGCGGCGGTCTCGTCGTCCAGGCGCAGCAGTTGGAGCCGGTGGCCGACGGCGAGGGTCGGGGCCAGCAGGAGCAGCAGGACGGCCAGCAGGGGGAGGCCGACGCCGCCGTCACGTCCGTTGAGGCTGCCGACGGCCCAGAGGAAGACGCCGCCCGCGGTGCTGTCGTTCTGACGGGACATCACCAGGTCGCCCACGGCGCCGAGGATGGTGGAGACGCCGATGCCGACGACCAGCAGCCGGTACCCGGCGGTGCCGGCGCCGCCCGCGCAGAGGACGACGAGGACGGCCGCGGCGGCGGCGCCGAGCGGGCCCAGCCACCACGCGCCGATCATGCCGGTGGCGGAACCGGCGGCGGTGGCGACCATGACGGCGGTGGTGCCCTCGTTGACGCCGACCAGGTCGGGGGTGGCGAGGCGGTTCCCGGCGAGGGTCTGGGTGAGGCAGCCGGCGGTGCCGAGGGCGGCGCCGACGAGCAGCCCGGTCAGTATCCGGGGCAGCCTGAACTCCCGTACCACCAGCACCGTTTGGGGGTCGCCGGTGCCGAGGAGGCCGCGGGCGGTGTCGGTGAGGGTCATCCCGGTGGAGCTGGCCGCCGCGGCGAGCAGCACCAGCAGCAGGAGGAGCGGCGCGAGCAGGGCGGCGGCGAGTGCGCTGCGGCGGGGGAAGAGCCAGGACAGGGTGCGGGTGCGGAGCACGGCGCTGTCGGGCGGGAGGGCGGCATCGGGGGTGGGGTGGTGGTTCATGCGGCGGCTCCCGCGGTGGAGAGCCGGGGGGAGCGGGCGATCCAGATGAGGAGCGGGCCGCCGACCAGTGCCAGCAGCACACTGACCGGTGTCTCCCAGGGGCGGATCACCACCCGGGCCAGGATGTCGGCCAGGATCATCACATCGGCGGCGACCAGTGCGGACAGCACCAGTTGGGCCGTCATCCGGGCCCCGGCCAGGGCGCGCGCCGCGTACGGGGCGAGCAGGCCGAGGAAGGCGATGGGGCCGGCCAGGGCGACGGCGCAGCCGGCCAGCAGGGCGACGGCGCCGGACACCACGAGCCGGACGCGGGCGGGGTGGTGGCCCAGGGAGCGGGCGCTGTCGTCGCCGAGGCCGAGGGCGGCGAGCGGGCGGGCGCAGCCGAGGGCGACGGCCAGTCCGAGGGCGGCGGGCGGCAGCAGCGGCAGCAGGGCGGAGGTCTCGACTCCGGCGAGGGAGCCGATGGTCCAGTACCGGTAGGTGTCGAAGGTGGAGCGGGTGCCGAGGAGGACGCCGGAGGTGAGGCCGTGGAAGGTGGCGCCGAGTGCGGAACCGGCGAGGACCAGCTTCAGCGGCGATCCCGCGGCGCGCACCGAGGCGGCGAGCAGCAGGACGACAGCGCTGGCGCCCGTTCCGCCGAGCAGGGCCCAGACCAGGAGCGCGGTGGGCGAGTCGACGCCGAAGAAGGTGAGGCCGCAGACGACGGCGAAGGCGGCGCCCGCGTTGACGCCGAGGAGTCCGGTCTCGGCGAGCGGATTGCGGGTGGCGGCCTGGAGGAGGCAGCCCGCGGTGCCGAGGCAGAGGCCGACGAGGACGGCGGCGAGGGTGCGCGGCAGGCGTACATCCCTTACGGCGAGGCGGAGTTGGGCGTCGGCGCGGGCCGCCGGGTCGCCGGTGAGGTAGTCCCAGGCGCGGCCGGTTCCCGCGGTGCCGGTGCCGATGAGGAGCGAGAGCAGGGCGAGAAGCAGCAGCAGGGCGAGCAGGGCGCCGCAGGCCCAGGGGATGCGGCGGGGTGCGGCCGGGAGGTGGGCGCGGGGGCGGATGGCGGCCGGTTCCGGCTTCCCCCCTTGAACAGTGAGCATTAGGTTAGCCTAACCTAAGTACGCAGCCGCCGGTCAGGGCGGCGTCACCTGGCGGAGCCATGCCCGATCCCGGGTCAACCGCCCTGCCCGGCAAGGCCGTTGACCGCACACCCGGGCCACCGACCACCGGGCCCGCCCGCACCCCGCTCGCCCAGCACACCCACGGAGAACCAGGCCATGCAGCCCACGCCGTTCCGCTCGTCCCGTCCCGCCCGACTCCGCTCCGCGGCCGCCGTCACCGCGGCCTGCGCCCTGGCCCTCACCGCCTGCGGTTCCGACGACGAGGGCGGCACCGGGAAGGGCGGGGGTGCCTCCGGTGACGTCCGCGTCAAGGACGCCGCCGGTACCGAGGTGCAGGTGCCCGCACACGCCCAACGGGTCGTCGCCCTCAGCGAGATGGACCTCGACGCCTCGCTGGCGCTCGGCGTCAAGCCGGTCGGGCTCACCGCGGGCCGCGGCCAGCAGGGCGCCCCCGAGTACCTCACCGACCAGGCCGAGGGCATACCGGTGGTGGGCGCCGTCACCGGTCCCGACATCGAGAAGGTCGCCCAGGCCAAGCCGGACGTCATCCTCGCCGGTCAGCTCGCCGACGGCCAAGTCCTCGCGCAGTTGCGGAAGATCGCGCCCACCGTCGTCACCATCGGCCGGGACAAGGACTGGAAGCAGGCCCTGGAACTGACCGGGAAGACCCTCGGCCGAAGCAACCAGGCCGGGAGGTTCCTCACCGACTACGACACCGAGGCCGGCGCCCTGCGCAAGGACCTCGGGAACACCGCGGACACCACCGTCTCGGTGGCCCGCTACTCCGCCAAGGGCACCGCCGTCATGCAGCAGGGCGTCTTCGTCAGCGACGTACTGAGGGACCTCGGCTTCAAGCGGCCCGGCATCCAGAACGACAAGGGCGAGGGCCACTCCACCCCCATCGGCGACGAGAACCTCAAGGAGATCGACGGGGACTGGCTCTTCATCGGCACCCTCTCCTCCACCGGGAAGGACGCCGGACTCCTCGGCGCGCTCCGGAAGAAGCCCGCCTACCGGCAGTTGAGCGCCGTCCGCGACGGTCACGCCACCGAGATCGACGGCTCCCAGTGGACCAGCCTCGGCGGCGCCCAGGCCGCCGTCTCCGTACTCGGCGACATCCGCAAGGCCATGGTCAAGTGAGCGCCGGAGCCGAACTCGCGGGCCGCACCGCCCTGGTGACCGGTGCCGCCCCCGGGATCGGGGCGGCCGTCGCCCGCACCCTCGCCGGCCGCGGGGCGCGCGTCCTCGCCACCGACCTCGACCCGGCCGGACCCGAAGTCACCGGCGACCGCGGCCGGATCACCGCCCGCACCCTCGACGTGACCGACCCGGCCGCCGTGGACCGACTCGTCGAAGAGGCCGAACACGCCCTGGGCGGGCTGGACATCGCCGTCAATGTGGCCGGGGTCCTCAAGCCGCCGCGTCCGGTGACCGAACTCGGCGACGCGGACTGGGCGGCCACCTTCGCCGTCAACACCGACGGCGTCTTCCATGTGTCCCGCGCCGCCGCACGCCGGATGGCGGCCCGCGGCCGGGGCAGCATCGTCACCGTCGCCTCCAACGCGGCCGGTGTCCCCCGCGCCGGTATGGCCGCCTACGCGGCCTCCAAAGCGGCCGCGGTGATGTTCACCAAGTGCCTCGGCCTGGAACCAGGCCGTGTCGCACACGGCGTGCGCTGCAACACCGTCTCCCCCGGCTCCACCCGCACCGCGATCCAGCGCGCCCTGTGGGCGGCCGGCGGCGCCCCCGACGAGGAGGCGGCCGCCCGGCAGATCATCGCCGGCGACCTCTCCGGGCACCGCACCGGCATCCCCCTCGGCCGGCTCGCCGAACCGCAGGACATCGCCGAGGCCGTCGCCTTCCTCGTCTCCGACCGCGCCCGCCACATCACCCTGCACGACCTGTATGTGGACGGCGGCGCCACCCTCCGCGCCTGACCACCGCTGACCACCCCCCAGCCAGCCAGGAGAACCAGATGCCCACCCCGCTCGGCGAACCCGCCGCCCCGCCCGAGACCACCGCACCCGGTACGGCGACCGCCCTGCTCAACGCCTACCGGCCCGGCACCGACCGCTTCCTCTCCTCCCCGCACCGCACCCTGCTGGCCCGTGGCACCAGAGCCGAAGTCCCGTACGACGAACGGCCGTTGACCCGGCGGGTGCGGTCCGTGCTGGCCGAGCGGCGGGCCGCGGGCGAACCGGAGCCGCTGGTCGCCGGGTCCGTACCGTTCGCCCCGGACGCGCCCGCCGTACTGGCCGTACCGGAGTCCGTGCGGTGGGCGCCCGCGCTGCGGCACGATCCGCTGATCGCGCTGCCGCCGCCCGCGCCCGCGCACACCGACTGGCGCATCCGGGAGGAGCCCGCCGCGGAGCGCTACACCGAGGCGGTGGCCGCGGCCGTGGCCCGGATGCGGGCCGGGGAACTCCGCAAGGCGGTCCTCGCCCGCACCCTCGAACTCACCTCCCCGCACCGGCCCGACCTGCCCGGACTCCTCGCCCGGCTCGCCCACCGCGACCCGGCCGGCTACACCTTCGCGGTGCCCAGCGGGTCCGGCCGCACCCTGGTCGGCGCCAGCCCCGAACTGCTGGTGTCCCGCTCCGGCGGACAGCTCCTCGCCAACCCCCTGGCCGGGACCGCGCCCCGCAGCGCCGACCTCGCCGAGGACGTCCAACGCGCCGCCGCCCTGCTGGAGTCGGCCAAGGACCTGGACGAACACGCCCTGGTGGTGGACGCCGTCCGGGAAGCCCTCGCCCCCTACTGCACCCGCCTCGACATCCCCGAACGCCCCACCCTGGTACGCACCGCCGCCCTCTGGCACCTCTCCACCACCGCCACCGGCACCCTCGCGGACCCCTCGGTGTGCGCCCTGGAACTCGCCCTCGCACTGCACCCGACACCCGCCGTCTGCGGTACGCCCACCGGGCCCGCCCGCCAACTCATCGCCGACGCCGAGCCGTTCGACCGCGGCGCCTACACCGGCGTCGTCGGCTGGCAGGACGCGGAGGGCGACGGGGAGTGGGTGGTGGCGATCCGCTGCGCCGAGGCCGAGGAGAACACCCTGCGGCTGTTCGCCGGGGCCGGTGTGGTCGCCGGCTCCTCCCCCGCCGCCGAGACCGCGGAGACCACCGCCAAGTTCCGCACCATGCTGGGCGCCGTCGGAGCCGCCCGATGACCACCACCGACAACGCCCCAGCGCCCGACGCGCCCACCTGGCCCGCCGAGTTCGCCGCCCGCTACCGTGCCGCGGGCCACTGGCGCGGGGAGACCTTCGGCGGGATGCTGCGGGAGCGGGCCGCCGCACACCCCGACCGCCTCGCCCTGGTGGACCCGGCGCCCGCACGCCGCACCTGGACGTACCGCCAACTCGACCGGCGGGCCGACTGGTTGGCCGCCGGATTCGCCGCGCGCGGCATCGGGCGCGGCGACCGGGTCGTGGTGCAACTCCCCAACATCGGGGAGTTCACCGAGGTGGTCTTCGCCCTGTTCCGCCTCGGCGCGCTCCCGGTGTACGCACTGCCCGCACACCGCGCCGCCGAGATGGCCTACTTCTGCTCCTTCACCGAGGCCGTGGCCTGTGTGGTGCCGGACCGGCACGCCGGGTTCGACCACCGCGGTATGGCCGGGGAGATCGCCCGCGGCACCCCCACCCTGCGCCACGTCTTCGTCGCGGGTGAGCCCGGCGAACACACCGCGCTCAGCCAAGTCCCCCTGGAGACGGGCTCGTTGCCGCCCGGCCCCACCCCCGGCGAGCTGGCCTTCCTCCAGCTCTCCGGCGGCACCACCGGCGTCCCCAAACTCATCCCGCGCACCCACGACGACTACCTCTACTCACTGCGCGGCTCCAACGAGATCTGCGGTGTGGACACCACCACCCGCTTCCTGGTCGCCCTGCCCGCGGCCCACAACTTCCCCATGAGCTCCCCCGGTTGGCTCGGAGTGCTGTACGCGGGCGGCACCGCCGTCCTCGCCCCGCGGCCCGACCCAGCCACCGCCTTCCCGCTGATCGAACAGGAACGCATCACCATGACCGGCCTGGTGCCCCCCATGGCCCTGCTGTGGACAGAGGCCGCCGCCGCAACCCAACTCGACCTGTCCAGCCTGGAGTTGGTGCTGGTGGGCGGCGCCAAGTACAGCGAGCAGGCCGCGCGCCGGCTGGAACCGGCCCTCGGCTGCCGGCTGATGCAGGTCTTCGGCATGGCCGAGGGCCTGGTCAACTACACCCGGCTGGACGACGATCCGGAGACCGTGGTCACCAGCCAGGGCCGCCCCATCTCCCCCGACGACGAGATCCGCGTCGTGGACGACGCCGACCAGGACGTACCCGAGGGCGCCTACGGGCATCTGCTGACCCGCGGCCCGTACACCATCCGCGGCTACTGGCGGGCGCCCGAGCACAACGCGCGGGCCTTCACCCCGGACGGCTTCTACCGCACCGGGGACATCGTGCGGCGGCTGCCCGGCGGGCATCTGGTGGTCGAGGGCCGCGCCAAGGACCAGATCAACCGGGGCGGCGAGAAGGTGGCACCGGAGGAGATCGAGAACATCCTGCTCGCCCACCCGGCCGTACGCGATGTGTCCGTGGTCCCCGTCGAGGACCCCTACCTCGGCGAACGCACCCGGGCCTGCGTCATCCTCCGCGAAGGCGAACCACCGCCCAGGCCCGCCGAGTTGAAGCGTTTCGTACGTGAACGCGGGGTCGCCGCCCACAAGGTGCCCGACCTGGTCGACTTCGTCGACACCTTCCCGCACACCGGGGTCGGCAAGGTCAGCAAGAACGGACTGCGCTCCACACCGAAGGCCCCCGGAGGACCGCAGCCGCACCCCCACGCCCCGCAGCAGTGAAAGGCCCCGCCATGCCCCTCCCCGCCATCGACCCCTACCCCCTGCCCACCGCCGACGAACTGCCCGGCAACCGGGTGTCCTGGACCGCCGACCCGGCCCGCGCCCTGCTCCTCGTCCACGACCTGCAACAGCACTTCCTCGGCGCGTTCCCCGCCGGCGAGCAGCCGTTGACCGGGATGCTCGCCAACACCGCCCGCCTGCTGGCCCGTTGCCGCTTCCTCGGGGTGCCGGTGGTGTACTCGGCGCAGCGCGGCGGGCAGAGCCCAGAGGAACGCGGCCTCCAACTCGACTTCTGGGGACCGGGCGTGGCCGACGACCCGGCGGCACTCGCGGTGCCCGAGGAGGTCGCCCCACTCGACGGCGAGACCGTCCTCACCAAGTGGAAGTACAGCGCCTTCACCCGCACCGGACTCGGCGCGCTGATGCGCGACTCGGGCCGCGACCAGCTCGTCGTGGCCGGGGTGTACGCCCATATCGGCGTCCTGGTCAGCGCCTGCGACGCCTGGACGCGCGACATCCAGGCGTTCGTCGTCGCCGACGCCGTCGCGGACTTCTCCCGCGCCGACCACGACCAGGCGCTGCGCTGGGCCGCCGGCCGCTGCGCCCGGGTCACCACCACCGACGCGCTCTTCCCGGAGGCCTGACCGATGCCCCCCACCCTGGACCGACTCCGCGCCGACATCGCCGACGTCCTCGGCGAGGACCCCGCGGACATCCCCCTGGACGAGAACCTGCTGGACCACGGCCTGGACTCGGTGCGCATCATGACGCTGCTGGAACGCTGGCGCCAACAGCACGGCGTACAGGCCGACTTCGCCGATCTCGCCGAGGACCCCGTACTCACCGCCTGGGCCCCGCTGCTGGGGGCCGTATGACCACGCCGACCACCACCGAACCGTCCACCGGGGTGCGGGAGACCGGGCCGGGGGCGGCCGGGGCGGTGCTGCCGCTGACCGCCGCGCAGACCGGGATGTGGTACGCGCAGGCCCTGGACCCCGGCAGCCAGGCGCAGAACACCGCGGAGTGCCTGGAGATCGACGGCCCCCTGGACCCGGACACCTTCGCCGCCGCCCTGGCACACATCACCGCGGAGTCCGACGCGCTGCGCATCCGCGTCCAGGACACCCCGGAGGGGCCGCGCCAGCGGCTGCTGCCGCACTCTACGACCCCGCTGACCGTGCTCGACCTGAGCGGCGGCGAGGACGCCGAGCAGCGGGCCGAGGAGTGGATGCGGGCCGATCTGGCGGTCCCCTTCGACCTGGCGGCCGGACCGCCGTTCCGGCACGCCCTGTTCCGCCTCGGCACCGGCCGCTGGTGGTGGTACCAGTGCATCCACCATCTGGCGATGGACGGCTACGGCTACTCGCTGCTGGTGCGCCGCACCGCGGAGGTGTACTCGGTGCTGGCCCGCGGCGAGGAGCCACCGCCCCGCGCCTTCGGCACCCTGGAGGACCTGGTCGCGGAGGACACCGGGTACCGCGCCTCCGCCGCCTTCGAGGAGGACCGGGCGTACTGGGCACGGGAGTTGGCCGACCGGCCGGAGGTGCCGCGGCTCGCCGGGCGGGGTGCGCTGCCCGCCAGGACGTTCCTGCGCAGCACCGCCGTACTCGGTCCCGAGGCCACCGCGAGGCTGCGCGGGCTGGCCGCCGAACTGCGCGCCATCTGGCCGGAGTTGGCCGTCGCGGCGCAGGCACTCTATCTGTCCCGGGCCACCGGACGGGACGAGGTGGTGCTCGGGCTGCCCCTGATGGGCCGCACCGGCTCCGCCGCGCTCAGGGTGCCCGGCATGGTGATGAACGTGCTGCCGCTGCGGCTCGCGCTCTCCCCCGCCGACACCCTCGCCGCACTGGTACGCCGGGTGGTGCTCGGGGTGCGCACCCTGCGCCGCCACCAGCGCTACCGCTACGAGGACATCCGGCGCGACCTGGGCCTCCTCGGCGAGTCCCGCCCCCTGGTCGGCCCGCTGGTCAACGCGATGCCCTTCGACTACGGCGCGGACTTCGCCGGCACCCCGGCCCGCGCCCGCAATCTGTCCGCGGGACCCGTCGAGGACCTCACCGTCAACCTCTACGACCGGGCCGACGGCCGCGGTCTGCGCATCGACCACGACGGCAACCCGGCGCTCTACACCCCGGCTGAGCTGGCCACCCACCAGGAGCGGTGGCTGCGGCTGCTGGAACGCCTCACCGAGGCCGCCCCGGACACCCCGCTGGCCGCGTTCGGTATCGCCACCGAGGCCGAACACGCCCTGGTCACCGAGGAGTTCAACCGCACCGCACGACCGGTGCCCGCCACCACCCTCATCGGCCCCATCGAGGCACAGGCCGCCCGCACCCCCGGCGCCCCCGCCCTGATCCACGCCGGACAGAGCCTGACCTACGGCCAACTCAACGCCCGCGCCAACCGCTTGGCCCGCCACCTCCAGCAACTCGGCGCCACACCGGGCACATTGGTCGCCGTGTCACTACCGCGCTCCGTCGACCTGGTGGTGTCCCTGCTCGCGGTACTGAAGGCGGGCGCCGCCTATCTGCCACTCGACCCGGACTACCCGGCGCGGCGGCTGGCCGGGATGCTGGCGGACGCCGACCCGGTGTGCGCCCTGGTCGACCGGCCCGAGCGGCTGCCGGACACCGAGACCCCCCAGGTCGTCCTGGACACCCTCGACGAGCAGACGCTCGCCGGGCACCCGCCGGTGGACCCGCCGCGGGCGCTGACCCCGGCCCACCCCGCGTATGTCATCTACACCTCGGGCTCCACCGGCCGCCCCAAGGGCGTGGTGGTGCCGCACTCGGCGATCGACAACCGGCTGCGGTGGATGCAGCACACCTACCAACTCACCCCCGGGGACCGGGTGTTGCAGAAGACACCATCGTCCTTCGATGTCTCGGTCTGGGAGTTCTTCTGGCCGCTGCGGGAGGGCGCCGCACTGGTACTGGCCGAGCCGGGCGGGCACCGCGACCCGGCGTACCTGGCCCGGCTGATCCGCGAACAGTCCATCACCACCTGCCACTTCGTACCGTCCATGCTCCAGGTCTTCCTCACCGAGGCGGACCCGGGCGCCCTAGGCCGTGTCGTTCGGATCTCCGTGGCGTCGCGTGCCCTGGCACGCCCTCGCGCTGCACCGGCCGAACACCCGAGTACGCCCAGTACGAGGGAGTCCGGCCGGCACACCGAGAGCACGCACCAGGACCCGCTCCTTCCTCCACGGAGATCCGAACGACACGACCTAGCCGGCTCCGGGCTGCGGCAGGTGTTCTGCAGCGGCGAGGCACTGCCCCGGCAGACCGCGGAAGCCTTCGCCCGCGCCCTGCCCGGCACCGCACTGCACAACCTCTACGGTCCGACCGAGGCCGCCGTCGACGTCACCCACCACACCTGCGAACCCGGCGCCGAGGGCCTGGTACCCATCGGCCGCCCGGTGTGGAACACCCGCCTGTATGTGCTGGACCAGGCCCTCCAGCCGTGCCCGCCGGGGGTACCGGGCGAGCTGTACCTCGCGGGGCGGCAACTCGCGGACGGCTATCTGGGGCAGCCCGAACTGACCGCGCAGCGGTTCCTCCGCGACCCCTTCGGACCGCCCGGCACCCGGATGTACCGCACCGGGGATCTGGCACAGTGGACGGAGGACGGTGAGGTGGTCTACCTCGGCCGCACCGACAACCAGGTCAAGTTGCGCGGCCAGCGCATCGAACTCGGCGAGATCGAGGCCGCGTTGAGCGCCCTGGACGCTGTCGACGGGGCGTGCGCCGTGGTCCGCGGCGACGCGCCGGGCGGGCAGCACCTGGTCGGCTATGTGACGGGCACCGCGGACCCGGAGGCGGCCCGGACCGAACTGGCGCGTGAACTGCCGGAGCACATGGTGCCGTCGGCGGTGGTCGTACTCGACGCCTTCCCCCTCGGCCCCAGCGGCAAGCTGGACCGGGGCGCGCTGCCCGCACCGGTCTTCACCGGCGGCGGCGCCGGGCGCGCGCCGAGCAGCCCCCAAGAGGCCTGCCTCACCGGGCTGTTCGGGGAGGTGCTGGGCGTGGAGCGGGCCGGCCCCGAGGACGCCTTCTTCGACCTGGGCGGCACCTCGCTGCTCGCGGTGCGCCTGGTGGCCCGTATCCGGGAGGAGTTGGGCGCGGAGCTGACCATCGGCGCCCTGTTCGAGGCGCCCACCCCGGCCGCCCTCGCCGGGCGCCTCACCGGTGCCGCCCCCGCCGCCGGGGACGCCGCCCTCCGAGAGCTGCTGCCACTGCGCACCGGCGGTGACCGCCCCCCGCTGTTCGCCTTCCACCCGGCGGGCGGCCTCGCCTGGTGCTACGCGGGCCTCACCGCCCGCCTGGACCGGCGGCAGCCGCTGTACGGGGTGCAGGCGCCCGCACTGAGCGGCGGGCCGCTGCCGCCGGCCCTGCGGGCGCAGGCCGCCGGATATGTACGGCGGATCCGCGAGGTGCGGCCGCACGGCCCGTACCGGCTGCTGGGCTGGTCGGTCGGGGGGATCCTGGCGCACACCGTGGGGGTACTGCTCCAGGAGGCCGGGGAGGAGGTCCAACTCCTGGCGCTGCTGGACGCGTTCCCCGCCGAGCAGTGGCGCGCGCGGCCCGCACCCGAGGAGGGCGACGCGCTGACCGCGGTGCTCCGGATGGCCGGTTTCGAACGGTCCGGTGAGCGGACCCGGGAGGACGTACTGGCAACACTGCGGCGGGCGGGCAGTCCGCTGGCCGGGCTGGGCGAGCGGGCGCTGGCCGCGATCGTCGACGTGGTGCCGCACCACGCCCGGCTGATGCGGGAGCACCGGCACGACCGCTTCCACGGCGATGTCCTCTTCATCACCGCCGCCGCACCCCGCCCCGAGGACTGGCTCCACCGGGAGGCGTGGCGCCCGCACCTCACCGGCACCCTCACCAATCTGGACCTGGACTGCACCCACCCGCAGCTCCTCCAGGACCGGTGGCTGGACACCGTCGGCACCGCACTCGCGACCCGCCTGGCCGAACTCGACGGGTGACCGGTCCGGCCCCGCCCGGGTCAGCCGCCACCCAGCAACTCGACCAGCCCGTCCGCGAGTTCGGTACGCCAGCACAGATAGTCATGGCCGCCGTTGAACTCGCGGTACACGGCGTCCCGGTAGCCGGCGGCGGCGAGGGTGTCCCGCAGCCGGTGTGCCGCGGGCAGCGCCACCCACTCCTGCTCACCGAAGGAGAGCCGGAACCGCACCGGCAGCCGCGGCCCCCGGGCGAGGGCGCCGGTGAGCCACTGGGAGCGGTGGTCCGCGGGCCACCAGAAGGAGCCCGACTGGGCCAGTACCGCGCCGAACCGGTGCGGCGCCCGGCAGGCGGTGTAGGCGGCGGTGAGCCCGCCCAGGCTCTGCCCGGCGATCACGGTGCGCGCCGGGTCCGTGGTCAGCGGGAGCCGGGCGGCGGCCCACGGCAGGAGTTCCCCGGTGAGGAAGTCCGCGAACTCCGGCCGGCAGGTCATGTCGGCCCACCGCCGCGCCGGGTCCACCGACTCCGGGAGTACGGCGGCCAGCGGCGGGATCCGGCCATCGGCGATCAGGTTGTCCAGCAGATGGGCCAGCCCGAGCCGCGACTGCCAGTGCTCACCGTCGAGCAGCACCAGCACCGGCAGCCCCTCCGGGTCGGCGGGCGCGGTGGCGGGCGGTGTGTAGAGCCACACATGGCGGGAGGCACCGGGCAGCAGATGGCGTTCCGCGGTCCCACGGGGCACCCCGGCCCGAGGCTCCCAGTCGGCCCCCTCCGGCGCCCCGGGCAACGCCGCCCAGGGCACCGGCTCCCCACCCCAACGCCGGGGCAGCGTACGGGAGTTGTACCGGTCGGGTCGGTGCCGGGTGCGCAGGGCCTGCCAGTGGGCGGGGCTGCCGGGGGGCTCGGGCAGGGGCTCCTCGCCGTCGTCGGCACAGAGGTCGTAGCTGCCGTACCAGTCCTGGCGCAGCCGTACCGTCCAGTGCCAGACGTCGGTGCCGGGGGCGCGCCGCATCAGGTTGGCCTCGGGGGCGCGGGGGTCGGTGAGCTTGTTGGGCAGGGCCAGTACGGCGCGGGTGTGCGGGGTGCCGCGGTGGAGAAAGGTGACGGCGCAGTGGTCGGCGCTGCCCTCCGGGTCGGGTCCGATCAAGGGGGTGCCGCGGCGGCGCGCCTCGGCCCAGAACTCCAACTCGGCTCCGGGGGCGGGGAGTTCGCAGACGGGATCGGGAAGCAGGGGCAGCGGGTGGGGGCGGGCGAGGCGGGGCGGGTGGTGCGGGGCACCGGTGGGCGGGGCCGCCAGTACGGCCGAGGTGGATCGCATCTACTTAGGGTCACCTAACTTCTCAGGTGGAAACTAAGGCAAGCCTAAGTTAAGTTGCTCGGGACCCGCCTCCTCGGGGGAGGCGCGACCGCCTTGGAGAACGACACCGCATGTCCCCAACACCCCGCAGAACCAGGCCCGTTCACCCCCTACGCCGACTCCGCCGCACCGCCGCCACCGCCGTCGCCCTCGCCGCGGGAAGCACCGTCGCCCTCACCGGCACCGCCACCGCTCAGCCGCAGCAGACCGGCCACCGGACCCCCGTCGTTGACTCCACGCCGGTCGCCAAGGGCCTTTACCAGTCCGCCTATTCGGAGCGGAACCACGTCCTGTGGGCCACCACCGCCGTGGGCCGCCCCCCGGTCACCGAATCCGCCCTGCTGAAGCTGGACCCGCACACCCTCGCCGTACGCGGCAGCCACACCCCGCCCGTCACCGACCAGGAGACCGGCGCCATGGAAGCCGTCTACGGGGTGGCCGTGGACGACGAGCACGACACCGTCTGGACCACCAACACCCGCGACGACTCGGTGGCCGTCTACAGCCAGCGCACCGGCCGCCACCTCGCCACCCTGCCGAACGTGCCGCACGCCCGCGATGTCGTCGTGGACGAGCGCCACAACACCGCCTGGGCCAGCGGCTTCGGCGACGGCAGCGTGATCGGCTTCGACACCCGCACCTTCAAGGAGAAGAAGCGGATCACCGTCGAGGGCGCCGGACCCACGGGCCTCGCGCTGAACAAGCGCACCGGCACCGTCTACGCCGCCGACCTCAACGGCAACCGCGTCATCGCCGTCTCCCCGTACGCCAACAAGCCCCACTTCGCGCCCGCCGGCGAGGGACCGATCTCGGTGGCCCTCTCCCGCGACGGCCGCACCGCCTACACCACCGACCAGACCGCGGGCACCCTCTCCGTGGTCGACCTGCGCCGGAACGCCGTCATCCGCACCGTCCCGACCGGCGAGGGCCCGCTCTCCGCCGCCACCGACCCGCGCACCGGCAACGTCCTGGTCGCCCATCGCGCCGACGGCAACGCGAGCATCGTGGACCCCCGCCGCGGCACCGTCCTGCACACCCTCGCCACCGGCGCCAACCCCAACCACATCACTGTCCACGGCCGCACCGCCTACATCACCACCAAGTCCGCCGCCGGGCCCGAGTCCCAGGACGAACTGACCCGCGTTCACCTCACCCGCCGCTGAACCCACCCCTGCCGAACTCCGCCGGGCGCACACCTCACCGCACCCGGCGGAGTTCCGGCATGTCCGGACACATCCGCCAAGAACGGCCCCCGCAAGGCGAGTTCTCCACCGGGCGGCGGAGCGACATCACGACGCCCATCAACCAGATCACGCCATTCCCCGCCCAAACCCGTTGCGTTTGCAACGCGACACAGGAGATGATGTTGCGCGGGCCGGGAGGCCGAGGCGACACCACCACGTCCTGCCGATCCCGCAGCCACAGCACACAACGCGCTTACGGGGGCAGGGAAATGAAGTTTGACATGGGGTCGACCACCTTGTCGGACCTCGGCAGGAGCACCGTCGGTTCGACGGACGACCTCGGCACCCTCATCAGGTGGCTGATCCAGGCGGCCGAGCCCCTGGAAGGCAAGTTCAACGGGGCGGGGAAGACCACCTTCGACCAGTTCAAGCTGCACGCCGACGAGATCACCCACGATCTGAACAGCGCGCTGAACGCGATCCTGGGCGGCCAGTCCGGTATGGACACCGCATTCGGTACCGGTGACACGGAGTTGGGGGACAACGCCCACCAGAACATGGGCGCCGCCAACTTCGACGCGGCCCGCTTCGGCGCCCGCTGAGCACCCGCTCCCTCGATTCGCACGTACCTTCACAAAGGGGAACCAGACCATGCCCAGGAACGACGACCGCCGCTCGTACGACACCGCCGCATCGGGCGATGTACAGGGCAATCTGCAAGGCGTCATCGCCCAGTTGGAACGCGTCCTCACAGACCGCGACCGCGCGGTGAAGGCTGCGATGGCCGACTTCACCGCGGACGGCGTCGCCGACGACTACCACGGCAAGGAGACCCGCTGGCACAGCGCCGCCAGCGAGGTCCGCGAGATCATCCGGCTGGTGCACCGGACGCTGGGCCAGAACGACGGCACGGCCCACTCCACCCTGGCCAAGGCCCGCGCCGCCGTCGACAACATCGGCTGACCACACGGCCGCACAGATTCACGGGGGTTGGGCATGACGGCGTGGGACATCACGACATCCGGCGTGCAGTTCGTGACCTCGCTGGTCGAGGACGCCATGGACGACATGGCCAAGGACGTCAAGGCGTACAGCAAACACCTGCGAAGCGCGGGCGGCGCGGCCGGCACCATCGTCGGCGCTCACTGCGGGGCCGCACCCACCGGTCCCATCGAGGCCGCGCTGTCCCTCTTCGCCGAGAAGACCAGGGGCGATGTGCTCTTCCTCGGCGCCCGTGCCGCGAAATCGGTGAACGGCGCACGTGAGGCCACCGCCTACTACGTCCTCGGGGATCTGGAGATGGCCGCCGAGACGCAGCACAAGGCCCTCGCCGCACCGAAGATCGACATGCCGGGTCAGGGCGAGGGCACCGGGCAGGGCAGGGGGCACCGCAAGCCGTGATCAACCCCTCCGGCATACCCCAATTCACCGGCGACTTCGAGCAGTTGGACAAGGACGTCTCCGGCCTGCGCAAGGACGCCGTCGGCATCCGGGGCGGCGGCACGGACGTGCACTCCCGCTTCCAGATGCTCGGCGCGTACTACACCGCACCCGAGGCCGACGAACTGTTCGCCACCACCCAGCCCGTCATGGACAAGGCCGACACCTTCGCCGCCAAGCTGGAGACGGTGGCCGACGCACTGGACACCTTCGCCGCCGAGGCCCGCCCGCTCGCCCTGCGCCTGGAGCAACTCAAGGCGGATGCCCTGGAGTTCACGGCAAGCGTCGAGGGCGACGACGACTGGACCGAGGACCAGGACAAGACCGACCGGAACAAGGAACTGGTCGACGGCGCCTCCGCCACCACATTCGCCTTCGAGGAAGCGGAACGCAGAGCCGCCGGCAAGATCTCGGCCCTCGTGGGCGGACCGGCTTTCGTCACCGACCACGGAAGCGGCTTCTACGACCGCAACACGGTGACCTACGGCCGGGACCTCGAACTCCTCAAGAACGCCGACGAGTTGCCCTGGGGCAGTGCGGATGAGCAGACCCACGAGGCCTGGAGCTCCGGCTGGTTCGCCCACAGCACCAAGAGCTTCGTCTGGGACGGCATCTACCACGACGGCATCGAAGCCGGCCTGAGCGGACTGTGGACAATGGCCGGCGGCAACGGCGGGAGTGCGGCGAGCGAGGCCTGGGGCGGCCTCAAGGACGTCGTCACCGGAGTCGGCCTCTACACCCTCACCCCGTACGACGCCGCCATGGACTGGGCGTTCGGCCCCGACCAGGAGAGCGCCGACGAGATCAGGGCGAAGAAGGCGGCCAAGGAGTTCGGCAAGGCCCTGGTCGCCTGGGACCAGTGGCAGGAGAACCCGACCCGCGCCGCGGGCACCGCCTCATTCAACATCCTCACCCTCGGCGTGGGCCCACTGACGGCCATCTCCCGGACGAGCGAGATCGGCGCCGTCGCCAAGGGCGCACGCGCCGCCGCCACGATCGGCGAAGTCATGGACCCGCTCTCCCTCACCCTCAAAGCCACCAGCAAGGCCGCCACCACCCTCCCCAAACTCTCCGACCTGACCTCCCGCATCTTCAACAGCGCCGAAACCACCGGGAACGCCGGACGCGTACACAGCGTCATCGAACTCGAAGACGGCTCCAAAGTCGTCATCGAGAACGGCGAGTTCATCGCTTATGACGGGCACGGCGAAATGGTCCACGGTGCGCCAGGACAAGAGGAATCCGTCTCCGCATCAGATGCACCAGAGAATGCCGAGGTTCGTGATCAGGAGTTCGCCCGGTCCGGAGCGGTGTCTCGGGTCCCTGAGAGTGCCTCCCATGGAGACAGCGGACTTCCGGCTCACACGGGTATCGAGACATCCGCGCACTCCGGCGGGCCTGAAGCGACCACCCGTGACCGTGTCGATACGGGCCCTGCAGGTGGCGGGGGCAGGAATCCAGAAGGCCCTGAACACGGCAGCGAAGACGCGGCGGCCGAGGGCGACCTCGATATCCCGGAGCAGCGTCCGACCCCCGAGCGCCCTAGTCTCATGCACGAGGGTCCGAATCCTTACGGACCTCGCGGTTCACTCACCCGGGAGCAGATCGAGGAGATTCAGGTATACCGGGCAAATCATGAGCCCGGATACATCGAGCATTATTACAGAATAAATGGAACACGCCGCTTTCTGAATATCCATGACGAGAGCGGCTTTACACCGCCGCATCTACATCGCCCGTCGGAACACGCCCCTTGGGTTCGCGCCAAGGATGTCCCAGAACCACCCGAACCGCATTTCCTGGACGCCGATTACATCCGGGCGGGAGAGGATACTGTAACCAGTCCGGTTCGACGACAAGCCTTGGAAGAGGCCGCACAGAAGCGTCACCTCGCCGTTCAGTGGGATCACACGGTGGAGAGGTGGAAAGAAGACACAGGTGCCGCCCATCAGCTCCACGACACAATTGATTCGGCAGCCCAGTGGAGCGAGGCCAAGGGGGCGTACAAGGAGTCGCACACCTCGATGGGGTACGCTGCCGAGGAGTTCGGCGATAAGGCGGCCAGATATCACTACATGGCCGAGCGCTACCCGGACTTCCAGGAACAACATCTACTCGGACCGAAAAACGGTAATGACCAGTTCGATCAAGTATGGAAGCACAGGGACGGCCGGATAGTTGTCATCGAAGCGAAGAGCAGCCCCGACACCAGACTGGGTAAACGTACCCTCGAGGACGGTCGACGAGTATCCCAGGGGAGCCAGGAATACTTCCACGACATCATAGGGCTGATGATTGGTCGTGGGGAAATCAGTCTCGCGAGGGACATCAGAAAGGCGCTCGCGCAAGGCAAGCTAGAATACGTCCTCGTCCGGGGCGAGAAGAACTCCGGGACGTACGCCGGCCATCAATTTCGCCGGTTCGACATCAGCAGGGGGACGCTCTCTTGACCACCATGATCGCCCGGCACCAGGTGCCGAGGCCCGACCCCGAAGGTTATGCCGAGCAACTCGGTCTCTATCTGGCCGAGGAGATCGACGATCTCGAAGAGTCTCCGGAAATGATCGACCTCGCTTTCGGCACGGCTCTCCAGAACCTGCGCTCTCGCTGCCTCGTCGATCCGGATGCGGGGGCTGTCGAGACCTGGGAAGCCGCGATCAACGCCATGCAGATCGGCTCGGCGTTCTTCACCATGACCGGCATCGGCGAGGCGAGCGTCCAGTGCCGTATCAATGGGAGAGCGCGGTCTCTTCCCCTTATCGGGCCCAGGTCGACCGCGGACGCGGGAACCTGGCTCAACGCTTTCTGGCTGGCTGTGATCTGCCGTGAACAGCGACGGATGACGCAACTCTGTGAAATCCCGCTGGAGCGACTCCGCTCGCCGGAGGGACAGTACGACGAGTACATCTACCACTGGGTGGACACCCTCCAGACTTACTGGTTGCGCCGCCCGGGACTGGTGGAGAAACTCACCTCCACACTCCAGGCATCGGACCCGTCCGTAGCCCGGATCGCCCCACGCGACCTCTTGGACGGCCTGCTCTACCCGCCGATCAACCTCTTCTACCACTTCGTACGCAGGGACGAAGCGGGCTTCAGTCCCGCCTTGGTTGAGGCCTTGAAGTTGCACAAGCTGTACTGGACTTCGGATGAGGACCGGCAAGCCCGACTCGACGGCAGCATCGCCCTCGGCCCCCTCGCCATCGCATGTCTGGCATACGACGGTCGAATCCCGATCGAGGTGGAATCCGAATACCTCCCCAAGCACCTCCTTCAGCACGATTGGCTCGGGGAGTTCCCGACGTGATCGAGAACGGCGAGCGGTAGGACGCCATGACAGTGAAAGTGATCCGGCACGGCAGCCCGGGGCCCGACGACGAGGGATACGCCCGTGCGCTCGGTGCGGCGCTGGCGGACACCGTCTCGGATCTCGATCGGGCGCCGGACATGTTCAATATCGCGCTGAGCGAAGCTCTTCTGCATGTCAACGCGCGCCTGGCCGTCGACCCGAGTGCCGTGGGCATCGACACCTGGGAAGCGGTGGTCGGGGCCATGGAGGTGGGGTCGGCTGTGTTCGCGTCGGCCGCCGTGGCTGAAGGCATGGTCCAGTGCAGAATCGACCATGAACTGCGGACCATTCCGGCCACGGGGCTGCGGGGATGTTCCACTTCGGGTAATTGGCTCACGGCTTTCTGGTTCGCCATCGTCTGCCGGGATCAGCAGCGTATGAACCAACTGTGCGCGTTTCCAGTCGAATCGCTACGCGCTTCGGCTGTGGATGCGGGTGCACAGGTCGACTCCCATATGTACGACTGGGTCGAAGCGCTCCAGGCGTACTGGATGGAACGGCCGGGGCTGGTGGAGAAACTGACGGAGGCGATCAACGGCTCGTATCCGGAGATCGCCCGGGTGGCGCCCCGGGACCTGCTGGAGAAGATCCTCTACCAGCCGATCAACCTCTTCCATCGCTTCCTGCGCAGGGACCACGAAGGTTTCAACGAGGCCCTGGTCGAAGCTCTTCAGCACCACAAGGAATACTGGACCGCCGCCGAGGACCGGGAACGCAGTGTCGAGGGATATCTGGCCCTCGGTCCCCTCGCCATCGCATGTCTGGCCTATGACGCGGGGTTCCCCGTCGAGGTGGAATCCGAATACCTTCCCCAGCACCTGCTGCGGCGTGATTGGTTGGGCGAATTTCCTGCCTGACGGGTGGGATGTTCGCAGGGACAGAGCAGAAGTACGAGAGGCGGGCGGCCGAGAACCGTGACAGCGCAGGATTATGACAATCAGCTACTGGAGTCGGTGGCTGTGCGGAGGCGGCGGCTTCGGGATGCTCTGCTTTTCGGGGGGCAGCGGCAGCGGCGGTCGCTGGACGAGCGGGTCGGGAAGGTGCTCGCGGGGCTGGTCGTCACGGCCGTGCTGGGTGCCGGGTGTGTGGGGTGGTCGTTTGTGTCGCACCGGCTGATCGGGAAGAGTCCGTACGGCGGGGTCCCGACGGCGCCTTCCGCTCAAGCCTCCCCCAACTCCCCTGCCCCTTCTGCCACTTCTACCCGGCGATAGGTTCGAAGACGTGATAGATACCGGCTCTCTGAGCCTTTCCACATCCGGCGGTCGTACGGCGCTCAGCAGGGTGACGCTGGTCGGTGAGCGCAGGCGGGTGGACCTGGTGCTGCCTTCGCGGGAGCCGGTGGGTGTGCTGCTGCCGGAGGTGCTGCGACTGCTGGACGACCAGGTGGGCGCCCGGCCGGAGTTGCGGCATCTGGTGACGGCGGACGGGTCGGCGCTGGCGCACGACGGCAGCTTGGAGGACGCCGGGGTGCCCGATGGGGCGGTGCTGCGGCTGGTACGCGCGGAGGACGCTCCGTCGGCGCCGGTGGTGCACGACGTGTCCGACGAGGTGGCCGGTGATCTCGATGTGCGGGCCTGGCGTTGGGGGCCGTTGACGCAGCGGGTCGTCGCCGGGCTGGCCACGGTGTGGTGGGCGGTGGCTGCCGGGGTGTTCGCCCGGCGGGAGTTCGATCCGTCGGCGGCCGGGGCCGGGCTGCTCGCCGTCGGGGGTGCGGCTGCCGTCGCCGGGGTGCTGTGCGGGCGGGCGCGGCGGACGGGGCCTGCGGCGACGCTGATCGTCACCGCCGCCTCGGTGGCCGCGCTCGGGGTGTGGAGTTCCGCCGACGCCTACGGCTGGGCCGGTCCGCTGCGGCTCGGCGGTGTCGCGGCGTGTGGGGTGGCCGCGTTGCTGCTCGCCGGGTGGTGTACGCCGCTGGGGCGCGGGGCGTTGATCGGTGCGGGGGCGCTCGCCGGGTGTCTGGTGCTGTGGGGGGCGGCGGTCGGTGTGCAGGGCGGGGCGGGGAGCGACGGGCAACTGAGCCGGGTCGGTGCGCTGCTGGCCGTGGTGTCCGTGGTGGCGATCGGGGTGCTGCCGCGGCTGGCGTCGATGGCGGCGGGCCTGACGAGCCTGGACGACCGGCGCACGGACGGGGTGTCGGTGAGCCGTTACCAGGTGGGGGCCGCGCTGGCGGCGACGCATCGCGGGCTGGCGCTGGCGTCCGTGGTGCTGGCCGGTTCGGCGGCTGCGGGCGGGGTGCTGGTGCTGGCGGAGGTGTCGGTGTGGACGGTGCTGCTGGGGGTGGTGGTCGCGGTGGCGCTGGCGTTGCGGGCGCGGGCTTTTCCGCTCACCGCGGAGGTGGTGGTGCTGCTTCTCGCCGCGGCGGTCGTGGTGGTGCGGCTCGTCGGGGTGTGGAGCGGCCCTACGGCAGCGGCGGCGCCGGTCGCGGTGCTCGCGCTGCTCGCCGTCGTCCCGCTCGGGGTGCTGGTGGTGGAGCCCGCCGAGCATGTGCGGGTGCGGCTGCGGCGGGCCGGTGACACCTTGGAGTCCCTTGCCGTGGTCGCCCTCTTCCCGCTGGTCGTCGGGGTGTTCGGGGTCTACGGCCGGCTTCTCGGCACGTTCGGGTGAGGGCGCGGGGGATCAGCATGGCTCAGGACGGGGACTGGCAGCGCGACCTGCTGCGTGAACTGGCGGACGGTGACGCCGACTTGGCGCCCGGAGACGCCTCGCCGCCGGACGCCCGGGACGCGGCACCGACGGCACCCGCCACCCGGAGTGCGCCCGCACCGTCGGCGCCCGTACCCGTGCACCGGCCGGCGCGGCCGGTCGACGTGCGGGCGGTGCCTCCGGAGAGTGTGCCCACCATCGATCCGCGGCTGGCCATCGCGCTGGGGCCGCCGCAGCACGGGGACTCGGTGGCCCGGCGTGCGGGGGCGGGGCTGCGCAGGCTCACGTCCTCGGCGGGCCAGGAGGTCGCCGAACGGACGGGGTACGCACGGGAGTTGCAGCAGCCAGTCACCACCGGGCGGGTGATCGCGGTGACCTCGATCCGCGGTGGTGTCGGCAAGTCCACCGTGACCGCGCTGCTCGGCCGGGCCTTCAACCACTACCGGCACGACCCGGTGCTCACCCTGGAGGCCGACGCCGCCCTGGGCACCCTCCCGGTGCGGATGGGGGCCGAGTCGGCGCGCTGGTCGGGTGCCGATCTGGCCCGGATTCTGACGCCGTCCATGCAACTGGCCGATGTCACCGACTACTTGGTGCCGGTGGCGGACGGCGGCTGGCTGCTGCCCGCCGGCCGGGGGCGGGCCGGCGCGATGCTCGACGTACCCGCCTACCGGGCGGTGACGCTGGCGCTGCGGCGGTACTTCGCGGTGACCGCGGTGGACTGCGAGACGATCCCCGGGGCGGTGGCGCGTACCGCGATGGACACCTGCCACGCACGGGTGATCGTGGCGCCGATGACCGCGGAGGGGGTCGACGGCACCCGTCAAGTCCTTGACTGGCTCAGCCAGTTGCCGCATCCCGCGCTGTCCACCACGGTGGTGGTCCTCAGCGCCGCCTCTCCCGACGCCACGCTCGACGCCCGGACCGCCACCGCCCATCTGCGGGAGCCCGGCGTCCCCGTGGTGCTGCTTCCCTACGATCGCCATCTCGCCCAAGGAGGCCCCATCCACACCGCCATGCTGGGTCAGGAAACGCGCACGGCGGCGGTCCGTCTGGCCGCTGAAGCGATACGGCGGGCGGTGCGGGTGCGATGACGCTGTCCCTGGTCCACCGTCCCGCCCGCAGCACCAGCCCCCTGGAACCGGCGCCCGCCCGTACCGTCGAGGCGCCGCCGAACCTTCCCGAGGGCAAGGTGGGGAACGCGGCCACCGCGCTGCTGCCGATGGCGGGGATCATCAGCTCGGTCGTGATGATGACCGTCATCCGCAACAGCCAGTTCGCCGCGCTCGGCGCGATCGTGCTCGTCGTCGCGGTGTGCGGCGCGCTGGCGTTGTTCCTGTCGCAGCGCGGCAAGGCGCAGCGCACCCGGCGCGTCCAGCGGGAGCGGTATCTGGAGTATCTGGAGGAACTGCGCGAGGAGTTGAGCTTCGAGGAGCGGGAGCGTCGGCTGCGGGCCCGGCATCTCAACCCGCCTCCCGAGGCCCTCTACGACCTTCTCCGCGACCCGGCGCGACTATGGGAACGGCGGGGCCGGGACGCCGACTTCCTGACGGTCCGGGCGGGTGTCGGTGATGTCCCGGCGCAGGAGTTGGCCATCGGTCAGAACAGCGCGGGCGGGGTGCTGACCCCGCCGGACCCCTTCATGCTCAACGAGGCCCGCGCCCTCCAGCGCCGCTACGCCACCGCCACCGACTTCCCGCTGACCGTGCCGCTGGACCGGGCGGGGAACATCAGCGTCATCGGTGACCGGGAGGACGTACTGCGGGTCGCCCGCGCCCTCCTGGTGCAGACCGCCGTGACCCATGCCCCGGAGGAGGTCGCCGTCGCCCTGGCCACCGGCGACACCGCCGACACCGGAGCGTGGGCGTGGGCCAAGTGGCTGCCGCACATCCTCGATCCGCAGCGGCACGACGGTCCGGTGGCCGCTCGCCGGATCGCCCCCGACCTGGCCGGGCTGGCCCGGCAGTGCGGCGCCGACCTGCGTCGCCGGGCCGCGTTCGCCGCGGAGGTGCGCCGTGGGCTGGCCGGCGGGGACGCCCTCCGCTTCACCGACCGGCTGCTGGTGGTCAGCGACTGCCATGGCGCCAACGCGGCCGAACTCCCGTGCCCCGACTCGGCGATCGGCCTGCCGGAGATGAACGTCACCGTGCTGCATCTGCTGGAGCGGCAGGTGCACGAGCCGGACCAGGTGAGTGTGCGGATCACCGTCGATGGCGACCGGATCGTGGTGGACGACCTGCGGGGGACCGCTGTGGAGGGCACCGTCGACCGGGTGACCGCCGCCGGAGCCGAGGGCATCGCCCGGATGCTGGCGCCGCTGCGGCTGTCCCCGGAGTCGGTGGCCGACTGCACCCCGGTCACCGGTCCGGTCGACTTCCCCGCTCTGCTCGGCGTGGACGATCCGGCCGCGCTCGACCTGGGCCGGCTGTGGGCGCCGCGCGGCGAGCGGGACTTCCTGCGGGTGCCGATCGGGCTGACGGACCGCCATGAGCCGGTCCTGCTCGATCTGAAGGAGTCCTCGCAGCTCGGTATGGGGCCGCACGGGCTGTGTGTGGGCGCCACCGGTTCCGGCAAGAGCGAGCTGCTGCGCACCCTGGTGCTGGCGCTGACCGCCACCCACTCCCCCGAGGACCTCGCCTTCGTCCTGGTCGACTACAAGGGCGGCGCCACCTTCGCGCCGTTCACCGGGCTGCCGCATGTGGCGGGTGTCATCACCAATCTGGAGAACCAGGCCGGGCTGGTGGAGCGGGTCCACACCAGCCTGGCCGGCGAGGTCAAGCGCCGCCAGCAGGTGCTGAAGGACGCCGGGAACGCCGCCGACATCGGGGAGTACGCGGTCCTGCGGGCCACCGAGCGGCCCGATCTGGAGGCGCTGCCGCATCTCTTCGTGGTCATCGACGAGTTCGGCGAACTGCTCACCGCCAAACCGGACTTCATCGACCTCTTCCTGTCCATCGGCCGTATCGGACGCTCCATCGGGGTGCATCTGCTGCTGTCCAGCCAGCGCATCGAGGGCGGCAAGCTGAAGGGGCTGGACACCTATCTCTCGTACCGGCTGGGCCTGCGCACGTTCTCCGCGGACGAGTCGCGGACCGTGCTGGACACCACCGACGCCTTCCATCTGCCGCCGCTGCCCGGCTTCGGCTATCTGAAGGTGGACACCTCGACCTATGAGCGGTTCAAGGCCGGGTACGTCTCCGGTGCCCACCGCGGGCCAGCGCCGCGCGAGGAGCGGGACGCCGAGCCGCTGGTCCTGCCGTACCCCGCGTACCAGGCGCCGCGGCAGGAGCGGACCGCCGAGGACGAGCCGGCCGCGACGCGGCGGGAGGCGGGGCCGACGGTGCTCTCCGTGATGACGGGTCAACTCGCCACCGCCGCACCGCCGGTACGGCGGATCTGGCTGCCGCCGCTGCCGGACCGCGTCAGCCTGGACGCGGCGGCCGGGCCCCTGCGGGCCGGTACCGACGGGCTGCGCCCCGCCCACGCCGAGGGTCCGATGCGCGTCCCGCTGGGTGTGCTGGACGATCCCGCCCGGCAGTGGCAGCAGCCGTGGCTGCTGGATCTGACGGTGGCGGGCGGGCATGTGGCGGTGATCGGCGGGCCGCAGTCCGGCAAGACGACACTGCTGCGCACCCTCGCCCTGTCGCTGGCCCTCACCCACACCCCGCACGACGCCGCCGTCTACGGCCTCGATCTGGCGGGCGGCGGACTGTCCGCGGTGTCCGGGCTGCCGCATGTCGGAGGTGTCGCGGGGCGCGCCGACCATGAGCGGGCCGCCCGTACCGTCGCCGAGGTGCGGGGGATGCTCGCCCGGCGCGAGGAGGTGTTCCGCGAGCACGGCATCGACTCCGTCGACCAGCTCCGCGCGCTGCGGGCCCGGGGGCGGCTGCCCGAGCTGGGCGCCACCGATGTGGTGCTGCTGATCGACGGATTCGGCGCGCTGCGCGACGAGTTCGCCGATCTGGACGACCCGGTGGCCGATCTGCTGAAGCGCGGCGGCGGCTACGGCATCCATGTGGTGGCGGGGATGCTGCGCTGGAACGATGTGCGGATCGCCAACCAGTCGATGTTCGGTACCCGGGTCGAGTTGCGGCTCAACGACCCGGCGGACTCGTCCATCGACCGGAAGCTGTCCGAGACCCTCTCCCCCGAGCTGCCGGGCCGGGTGCTGACCGACGGCAAGCTGTTCGCGCAGACCGCCCTGGCCCGGGTCGACGGCCGCACCGGGACCAGTGGTCTGGGCCCCGCCCTGGAGCACGCCGCCCGCACCGTCCGCGCCTCCTGGCACGGCGAACTCGCCCCGCCCGTACGGGTGTTGCCGACCAGGCTGGCCGCCGCCCGGCTGCCCTCACCGGCCGCGGAACCGGCGCGTGTCCCGCTCGGTGTCAATCAGGACGCCCTGGCACCGGTGCTGCTCGACCTGTTCGGGGCCGACCAGCATCTGCTGATCCTGGGCGACAACGAGTGCGGCAAGACCAATCTGCTGAAGCTGATCGCCGCCCGGCTGGTCGAGCGGTACACGGACGAGGAACTGGTCTTCGGCGTCTTCGACCCCCGCCGCGGCCTGCGGGGTGTGGTACCCGAGCCCTACCGCGGCGGCTACGCGCACAACGCCAAACTGGCCGGCGCCCTGGCCACCGGAATCGCCGCGGAGTTGGACAAGCGCCTCCCGGAGACCGCCGACCCGGACGCCCCCACCGCGGAGCCCGCCTTCACCGGACCGCGGATCGTCATCCTCATCGACGACTACGACATCCTCACCGCGGCCGGGCCGCAGCCGCTCGCCCCCTTCCTGCCGTACCTCTCCGCGGCCCAGGACGTCGGACTCCACTTCGTCCTCGCCCGCCGCACCGCCTGCGCCTCCCGCGCCCTGTACGAGCCACTGCTGACCACCCTGCGCGAAACCGGCGCCACCGCACTGGTGATGACCGGCGACCGCACCGAGGGCCAGCTCTTCCCCGGCCTGTACGCGTCCCAACAGCCGCCCGGCCGCGGCACCCTGGTCCGCCGCGGCCGCTCCCACGTCCTCATCCAGACCGCCGTCACCGAGGCGACGGAGACGGCGGCGGGGGAGGCGGGGTGACCAAGGACGTCATCGCGCTCACCCCCCGGATGCCGGATACGCGCACCCTGCTCGCGGGCCTCTACGCCGGTGGCCCGGACCTCACGGTGGGCACCCTCGCCGACGGCGCGGTGATCCAGCTCCGCGCGTCCGACGGCCGGCCGCTGGTCTCCGTGGAGGCACCCGTCCTGGTCCAAGTCCCCGGCGAGACCGTCCGGTTGCTGGGGCACCCCGCCGGGGACGGCCCGGTGTGGTGGACGGAGGCGCGGGCCTCCACCGCCGTCGCCGAGGCCGGGCGGCTGGCGGGCTCGTTCGCCGGGCGGGTGGCCACCGTTCTCGGCGGCACGGTCTGGCCGCCGGAGGCCGCGAGCACCGAGGTCATCCCGCTGACCACGGACCTCTCGGCGGTACCGGTGCCCGCCACCGACACCCCGGCCGTGGACGTCCTCACCGCGAGCACCGCCGTGGTCATCCAGGACCGGCCACTCGTCCCGATGACCAGTTGGCTGTCCGACGCCCTGCGCTCCGCGACCGGGGCCGACCGCGCCCTCCACCTCGTCACCCCGCCGGACACCCGCCTCACCCTGCCCACCCGCACCGCACTGCACGGCCTGCCCAACCGCTGGGTCGTGCAGGACCCTCGACTCGGCTACTACGACGGTCTGTCCGGCGCGGTACTGCACTGGAAGAACGGCACCTTCGCCCCCGTGACCGGCGACGGCCCGGCCCGGCTCGCGCCCGCCTTCACCGCCGCCGATGACTCCGGTGACCGGCAGCTCGTCCTCACCCTCAGAACCCGCCACCCGGCCGACCGGGAGCTGGTCCTCGGCGGGGCCGTGGAGACCGCGTTCCGGCATCTGACCGGCGCCCCGCCCGCCGGTTGGAGCACCGCGGAACCGGTCAACCTCCCCTGGTCCACAGGCCGGTTGACCGATCTCGCCCGCGCTCGCGCGCCACGGTCCACCTGGTTGATCGCCGTCGGCCAGGGCGAGCGCCCCGCCCTGGCCACCGTGCGCGTCCTCCGCACCCCGGCGGGCGTCGAGGAGGACATCACCCTCACCCTCGGCCACGGCGGGGACGAGGCGCTGCCGCCCGCGGGCGCCGTCGAAGAGCTCGCGGCGGAACTCGACGCCGGGCACGGGCTCGTCACCCTCTTCACCGCGCTCCGTGCCGCCCGCCGCGACCTCACCGTGCCCCCGCGTCTGGAACCCCCGCCGATCCCGATGACGTTCACCCTCGGCCACCAGGAGGCCGCCCGCACCGGACACCCGGGCCGCGCCGGCCACTACCCCTTGGGCGACGGCACCGACCCAAGCACCTGGACCGCGTTCCGGGAGCTCCTCCGCCACCTGGGACAGGCCTGACCCGTGCCGTGCGGTCCGCGGCCCGCGAGTTCTGTGACCGACTGCTGACCCTCCGCAGTGCGAGAGCGGGTGCCGTGGACTTGCCGGGGGCCGGGGTGCGGGCAGCATGGAGGGAGGGCCTCGGCAGGCGGCGCCCCCGCGCTCGCCAGGAGGGAGCCCGAGCAGATGGAACCCGACGCACCACGCGCCCGGCAGGGCACGCCCGCGGCCGGTGCGGCGCGCCCGTACGGGGCGCCGGACGGCGAGCGCGGGGCGGGCGTGGTGCCGCCGGGCGGGCTGCTCGATCTGCTGGGGGTGTGCGCGGTCGTCCTCGACGGCAGCGGCCGGATCGTGTTCTGGAGCCCGCAGGCCGACCGGGTCTTCGGCTACACCGCGGAGGAGGCCCTCGGCCGGTACGCGTCCCGACTGCTGGTGCACGAGGAGCACCGGGAGCTGGTGACCCGCCTCTTCGGGGACGTACTGACCGACGGCGAGGCGTGGGCCGGTGCCTTTCCGGTGCGGCACAAGGACGGCGGCACCCGCCTGGTGGAGTTCCGCAACATGCGGCTGCGGGACACCAGGGGCGAGGTCTACGCGCTGGGGATCGCGGCGGACCAGCCGCGGCTGCAGAGCATCGAACGGGATCTGGCGCTGTCCGACTCGATGGTCGCGCAGACCCCCGTCGGGCTCGCCGTGCTCGACGCCGAGCTGCGCTATCTGCTGGTCAATCCGGCGCTGGAAGCCATCAACGGCAGGCCCGCCGCCGAGCATCTGGGCCGCCGCCCCCGCGACATCCTGCCGTTCCTGGACACCGTCAGCATCGAGTCCGCGATGCGGCAGGTGCTGCGCACCGGCACCCCGGTGGTCGACCAGTACGCGGTGGGCCGGCCGCCGGACGACCCGGACCGGGACCACGCCTGGTCGGTGTCGTACTTCCGGCTGGCGGGGCCCGGCGGGCGGGTGGTGGGGGTGGCGGCCTCGGTGATCGACGTCAGCGAGCGGCACCGGGCGGCGACCGAGGTGGACCGGGCGCGGCGGCGGCTGGCGCTGGTCGCCGACGCCTCGGCCCGGGTCGGCACCAGCCTCCAGGTGGAGCAGACCGCGCAGGAACTCGCCGAGGTCTCGGTGCCCGAACTGGCGGACGTGGCGGCCGTGGACATCCTCGACGACATCCTGTCCTTCCGCCGCGCCACCGCCTACCGGGACGGACCGCAGCTCTTCCGCGCCCTCGCCGTGGCCGCCGCCTACGCCACCGAGGCCACCGGCGCCACCGACGAGGTCGGCGAGCTCGCCGCCTATGGCGCGGACCGCCTGGTCACCCGCTGTGTGCAGACCCGGCTGCCGGTACTGGTGCCGCGTACCGGGCCGGACGACCTGCGGCACATCGCCCGGGACGCCGAGGCCGCCGCCGCTCTGGCCAGGGCGGGGGTGCACTCCTATCTGGTGGTGCCGCTGATCGCCCGCAACGAGGTGCTGGGCGCCTTCGGTCTGCTGCGGGCCCGCAATCCGCTGCCGTTCACCGAGGACGACGCGCTGCTCGCGATGGACCTGGCCGGGCGGGCCGCGGTCGCCGTCGACAACGCCCGCTGGCACCAGAGCGTGCGCAACGCGGCGGAGACCCTCCAGCGGAGCCTGCTGCCCGGCCACCCGACCGAGCTGGCCGGTCTGGAAGTGGCCTCGCACTACCAGCCGGCCCAGTCGTCCAGCGAGGTCGGCGGCGACTGGTACGACGTCATCCCGCTGTCCGGGGACCGTACCGCGCTGGTCGTCGGCGATGTGATGGGCAGTGGGATCGACGCCGCCGCCACCATGGGCCAACTGCGCACCGCGACCAGCGCCTACGCCGATCTGGAGCTGCCCCCGGACCAGATCCTGCGGCACCTGGACCGGATCACCGCGGGGCTTGAGCAGTCCATCGCCACCTGCCTGTACGCCGTCTACGATCCGCACCGCCACCGGGTGCGGATCGCCAACGCCGGGCATCTGCCGCCGGTTTTGATCCGCGCCGGGTCCTCCCCCGAGCTGGTCGGGCTGCCGACGGGTGCGCCACTCGGTGTCGGCGGTGTCACCTTCGTCACCACCTCCTTCGAACTCGCCCCGGGCGACCGGCTGGTGCTGTACACCGACGGTCTGGTGGAGACCCGCCACCATGCGATCGACGAACGGCTGGACGCCCTGCTGCGGGTACTGGACGAATCGGACCGGCCGCTGCACGACACCTGCGGCTGGCTCCTGGAGGCGCTGCGCCACCCCGGCGACCACGACGACGTGGCCCTCCTCATCGCCGAGGCCCACGCCCTCCCGTAGGGTCTCTCAACGCTCCCTGGCCGGGCGGGAGTTGAAGCGGTACCGGCAGGCGCTGAGCGGTGTCAGTGGCCGGGGTCGAACCAGGTGGGGGTCTCCGGAGCCGAGGACAGCGACTGCTTGATCCGCGTCAGGCCGAACTCGTCCAGTTCCGGCAGCGCGTGCACCGGGAACCAGCCGACCTCCAGGGACTCGTCGTCGTTCACCCGGGCCTCCCCGCCCACCGCGCGGCAGCGGAAGGTGAGGTCCATGAACTGGCACACATCGCCGTTGCCATAGGTGACCGGCCGCAGGGCCTGCACCAGCACCAGCCGTTCCGGTAGGCAGCGCACCGCGGTCTCCTCGAACACCTCGCGCACCGCGCACGCCGCGGGCTGCTCGCCCGGGTCGGGGATGCCGCCGATCACCGCCCAGCGCCCGGTGTCGCTGCGCCGCCCCAGCAGCACCCGGTCCTGGTCGTCGAAGACGATCGCCGTCACCCCCGGCAGCCACAGCAACTGGTGGCCGGCGCTGGCCCGGACGGTGCGGATGAATTCGGGAGTAGCCATCCCCCGACCCTAACCGCCCAGGTCACAGGGGACGGGCGCGGTCACTCGCCGGTGGCGCGCTCCCCCGCGTCGGGAGTCGCCGGCGTACGGCGCGAGCGGAGGGTGCGGGCGCCGGTCCAGCCGAGACCGCCCGCCGCGAGCAGGACCAGCAGGAGCTCGGGCAGGGTGCCGAGGCGGGTGGCGGGGGTCTGGGAGGAGCGCAGCGGCACCCGCTCGACCAGCGAGTCCGCGGTGAACAACCCGGTGCGATCGGTGATCCGGCCGTCCGGCATGATCACCGCGGACACTCCGCTGGTCACCGGTACCGCCACCGCGCGGCTGTGCTCCACGGCCCGGATCCGCGACATGGCGAGCTGCTGGTAGGTCATCTCGCTGCGGTCGAAGGTGGCGTTGTTGCTGGGCACCGAGATCAGTTGCGCCCCGTGTGTCACGGTGTCCCGCACCGCCCAGTCGAAGGCCGCCTCGTAGCAGGTGGCGAGGCCCACCCGGGCGCCCGCCATGGGGAAGACGCCGGGCCGGGTGCCGCGGCTGAAGTCCTGCCGCACCATCCCGACGTCCGAACTGAAGAAGCCGATCACGGACCGCAGCGGGATGTACTCGCCGAAGGGCTGGATCTGCCGCTTGTCGTAGGTGTCGACCGGGCCCTTGTCCGGGTCCCACAAAACCTGCTCGTTGTACAGCTCGCCGTCGCGGTTCACCACCGCGCCCACCGAAACCGGAGCACCGATCGCGTGCACCGCCCCGCTGATCACGGCGCGTGCGTCGGGGTTGGTGAAGGGGTCGATGTCGGAGGCGTTCTCCGGCCACAGCACCAGGTCGGGCCGGGGCACGCGGCCCGCGTCGACCCGGGCGGCGAGGCGCTCCGTCTCCCGGGCGTGGAAGTCGAGGACGGCGCGGCGCTGGGCGTTGAAGCCGAGACCGGCGCGCGGCACATTGCCCTGGACGACGGCGATGGTGGTGGTGCCGTCCTCCGCCGCGTCGCTCACCAGGGGCCGGGCGGCGAGGGCACCGGCCACCGGCAGCAGCAGCGTCGCCAGCGCGGCCACCACCACGGGCCGCCGCAACTCCCCGCCACGGCGCCGCGCCACCGCCAGCCGTACCGTTTCCGCGAGGCCGAAGCCGCAGAGCACCACCGCGAAGCCCAGTACCGGGGTGCCGCCCAGCGCGGCCAGTGGCAGGAACACCCCGTCGGCCTGGCCGAACGCGACCTTGCCCCAGGGGAAGCCGCCGAACGGGAACCGGGCCCGCGCCGCCTCACCGGCGGTCCACAGCGCCGCCGCCCACACCGGCCAGGCCGGCAGCCGGGACACCGCCGCGGTGCCCGCGCCGACCAGCGCCACGAACAACGCCTCCACTCCGGCCAGCGCCAGCCAGGGACCCGAGCCGACCTCGACCCCGGTCCACACCAGCAGCGGCAGCAGGAAACCGAGGCCGAAGAGATAGCCGAGCCCGAGGCCCGTCTTCCAGCCGCGACCGCGCAGGCACCAGCCGAACACGGCGAAGGCCGGCAGCGCCAGCCACCACAGGGGGCGGGGCGGGAAACTCACATACAGCAGCACTCCGGCGAGCGCCGCCACCGCGGCGGGCAGCGCCCGTCCGGCCCGCCGCGCCCACCGGGACAACGGCGTGGCCTGCGGTTCCGGCTGCTCCGGTGCGTCAAGGGAAGGGCTGGTGGCGGTCACCCGGGGAGTGTACGGCGCGTGACCTCGGCCCGGACAGCGCGGTAGGCGGGGGCGGTGGGCGTGGGATGCTGGCCGGGTGATGCTTGGGGACCTGGTCCGGCTCCGCCGGGCGCGCGACACCATGGACCGCGACTACGCGCGGCCGCTGGACGTGCCCGCACTGGCCCGTGCCGCCCTGATGTCGCCGGGCCACTTCTCCCGCAGTTTCCGGGCCGCGTTCGGCGAGAGCCCGTACAGCTATCTGATGACGCGGCGGATCGAGCGGGCCAAGGCGCTGCTGCGGCGTGGTGATCTGTCGGTGACGGAGGTGTGCTTCGCGGTGGGCTGCACCTCGCTGGGTTCGTTCAGCAGCCGCTTCACGGAGCTGGTGGGCGAGAGCCCGAGCGCGTACCGGGCGCGGCCGCACGAGGAGGGGGCGGCGGTCCCGGCGTGTGTGGCGAAGGTCCTCACCCGGCCGGTGAAGGGGAAGAAGTAGCACGGTCAAGTGCCCATGGCAGCCGGGGTGTTGGGTGTCAGGTGAGGCGGGCGAGGCGGGAGCGGATGATCCGGACGGCGGTCTCCGCGTTGTCGACGGTGACGGTGAACTTGTGGCCGTCGCCGAGGACCAGCACCATGCCCTCGCCGCGCCGCACCACCACCGCGGTGCCCTTCTCGGGGCGCCACCGGTAGCCCCAGCCGCCCCACTGGCGGGGAGTGACACGGGGCGCGAAGTCGGCGTCCACGACATGGGCGAGCAGGATGCGGCGGCGGGGCAGCCCGATGTGCCCGCAGCGCACCTCCAGGCACTCCCGGTCGACCCGGACGGCGACATGGACGAAGGCGAGCGTGCCGTAGAGCATCAGCAGGCCCGCTGCGATACAGCCGATGACGGACATCAGCAGGGCGGGCACATTGGCCGTCCAGTGGGAGCGGACGGCGATCTCGATGCCGAGCGCGAGGCAGGCGGCGCCGGCCGGGGCGAGCAGCCACTGGACCCGGTTGGTGGCGCGCCCGGTCCAGATCTCGGGCGTCGCCTCGGCCCGGCCCGCGGCGTCGTCGTCCTGGGAGTTGTCGCCCGCAGGGTGGTCGCCCGGAGAGTGGTCGCTCATGTCATCGAGCGTACTCAGGAGACTGCGCAGCGGCACCGGTTCCGCGCGGGGGGACGTCACCGCATGAGGCGGTGGCGCGCGTCATTCGGCGGACCGCGGGCGCCGCTTCGCCGGGTGCCGGGTCAGCGGACGGGGGCGGTCTCGGCGAGGAGCCGGCCCTCGGGGTAGCGCGCGGCGTCCGCGGGCAGCCGCTCCTCGCGGCCGCTGAGCAGCACGGTGATCCCACCGGTGGCGGGCGCTTCGGGGGCGGGCTCGGCGCCGATGCGGCGGAGGGCCTGGGCGGCGACCGCTCCGGCGGAGCCGTGCAGCACCAGCGGCGGCAGGCCGGGCTGCTGGACGGCACCACGGATGGCGTCGGTGACGAGTTCGTAGTGGGTGCAGCCGAGGACGACCGCGCGGGTGCCGGGCGGGGTGAGTCCGGCCGCGGCGGCGACGGCTGCCCGGGTGGCTTCCGGGTCGGCGTGCTGCACGGCGTCGGCGAGGCCGGGGCAGGGCACTTCGGTGACCGGGATGCCGTCGGCGAAGTCCGCGATCAGCGCCCGCTGGTAGGCGCTGCCGGTGGTGGCGGGGGTGGCCCAGATGGCGAGCGGTCCGCCGCCGGCCGCGGCCGGTTTGATCGCGGGGACGGTGCCGACGACGGGCAACTCCGGTTCCAGCCGGGCCCGGAGGGCGGGCAGGGCGTGCACGGAGGCGGTGTTGCAGGCGACGATCAGCACATCGGGGCGGTGCGCGGCGGCGGCCTCGGCGGCCTGGACGGCGTGCTCGGCGACGTCCTCGGGGCTGCGCGGGCCCCAGGGCATTCCGTCGGGGTCGCTGGAGAGCACGAGGTCGGCGTCGGGGCGCAGGCGCCGCACGGCGGCGGCGGCGGGCAGCAGTCCAAGGCCGGAGTCCACGAGCGCGATTTTCACCCGGCCACCCTAGTCGATGGTCAGTCGAGGTCAGTGGGTGGCTTTCGCCCCGCTGTGCCCGGCTGCGACCGGTCCGCGGTGGCAGACTTCGGCGGGTGATGGCTCTGTGGTGGATCTCCGTGGTGTCGCTGGCCGGCTGGCTCTGGTTGCTGCTGGGGCAGGGCTTCTTCTGGCGGACGGATGTACGCCTGCCGCCGCCCGCGGAGCCCGGAGTGTGGCCCTCGGTGTGTGTGGTGGTGCCGGCGCGGGACGAGGCGGAGGTGCTGCCGTCGAGCCTGCCGTCGCTGCTGGCGCAGGAGTACCCGGGGCGGGCCGAGATCTTCCTGGTGGACGACGGCAGTACGGACGGCACGGGTGGGCTGGCGCGTCAACTGGCGGAGCGGCAGGGCGGGTTGCCGCTGACGGTGGCCTCGCCGGGGGAACCGCCGGCGGGCTGGACCGGGAAGCTGTGGGCGGTGCGGCACGGCATCGCGCTGGCCCGGGCGCGCGATCCGGAGTATCTGCTGCTGACGGACGCGGACATCGCGCACGGCCCGCTGAGCCTGCGGGATCTGGTGGCGTCCGCGGAGGGCGGCGGCTTCGACCTGGTGTCCCTGATGGCGCGGCTGCGGGTGGCGGGGGTGTGGGAGCGGCTGGTGGTGCCGGCGTTCGTCTACTTCTTCGCCCAGCTCTATCCGTTCCGGTGGATCGGGCGTCCGGGTACCCGGACGGCGGCCGCGGCCGGGGGGTGTGTACTGCTGCGGACCTCGGCGGCGGTGCGGGCGGGGGTGCCGGAGGTGATCCGGGAGGCGGTCATCGACGATGTGGCGTTGGCCCGTGCGGTGAAGGGCGGCGGGGGCCGGATCTGGCTGGGGCTCGCGGGGGATGTGCACAGTGTGCGGCCGTATCCGCGGCTGGGGGATCTGTGGCGGATGGTGTCCCGCAGCGCCTTCGCCCAACTCCGGCACAGCGTACTGCTGTTGGCGGGGACGGTGGCCGGTCTGGCGCTGGTCTACCTGGTGCCGCCGGTGGCGCTGGTGGCGGGGCTGGGGTCCGGGGTGTGGCCGGTGGCGGCGGTGGGCGGGCTGGGGTGGCTGGTGATGGCGGGGACGTTCCTGCCGATGGTGCGTTACTACGGGCTCGGCGGGTGGTGGGCGCCGCTGCTGCCGTTCACGGCGCTGCTGTATCTGCTGATGACGGTGGACTCCGCGGTGCAGCACTTCCGCGGCCGGGGCGCCGCCTGGAAGGGCCGCACCTATGCCCGTCCGGTGGGCGACGCGAGCTCGGCGGCGGACCCCGGGCGCCGGCCCTGAGAGCGGGCCGGCCGACCGGGGACTAGGCCGTGTCGTTTGGATCTCCATGGCGTCGCGGGCCCTGGCACGCACTCTCGCCGCACCGGCCAAACGCCCAAGTACGTCCAGTACGAGGGCGCTTGGCCGACGCACCGAGAGCACGCACCAGACCCCGCTCCTTGCTCCACGGAGATCCAAACGACACGGCCTAGGGGCACCAACTCGGCCCGCCGCAGGGTCACTTGCGGCCCGGGGTCCAGTTCATGCCCCAGCCGTAGGTGTGGTCCACGGTGCGCTGGGGGCTGACGCCGCGCTGTGGTACCAGGTAGCGGGCCTCGCGCTGGACGACCAGGTCGTTGCCGTCGTGGGTGATGAGGGCGAGGGCGCAGACGGTGGAGGGGACGGTGCATTCGTCGAGGAAGAACTCGACGGGGGCGCCGTGCTGGGGTTGCAGGGTGACCGTGGCGTGCAGGTCGGCGAAGGAGCGGGCGCCCTCGTAGATGGTGACGAAGACCAGGATGCGGCGGAAGTCGCTGCGGTGGTCGAGGTTGACCGTGAGGTTCTCGCCGGTGTCGACGGCGCCGGTGCGGTCGTCGCCGTCGAGGTGGATATAGGGGGCGCGGTGGAAGTCGCCGAAGGCGTTGCCGAGTGCCTGGACCACGCCCTTGCGGCCGTCGCTCAACTCGTAGAGGGCGCACAGGTCAAGGTCGAGATCGTTGTGCTGGGCCACGGCGCGGCCGAGTTTGCTGCCCCAGCCCTTGAACTGCTTGCGCACCTGCCAGTTGAGGTTGACGCGCAGCGCGCCGGAGGTGGCGCCCTGTTTGGTGAGGGAGACGGACGGCGCCTCCTTGGTGAGCGTGACCTTGCTGAGGCTGACGGGCGCGGCGGGTGCGGGCGTCGGCTGGGTGGGCGCGGGCGGCGGGTACCCCGGGGCGGGCTGGCCGGCGGGCGCGGGCCAGGCGACGGGCGGCGGGGGGACGGTGCCGGGGAGGGTGGGCGCGAGCGGGGCGGGCGGCGGGCCGGGCTGGGCCGCGGGGTAGGGCTGCGGGGGCGGGGGCGGGGTGGGGGCCTGCGGGGCGGGGGGCTGGGGAGCAGGGGCTTGCGGGGCGGGTCGCTGGGGCTCGTCGACGGTGATGCCGAAGTCGGTGGCGAGGCCCGCGAGTCCGGTGCTGTAGCCCTGGCCCACAGCGCGGAACTTCCAACTGCCCTGGCGCCGGTACAGCTCGCCGAGGATGAACGCGGTCTCGACCCCGGCGTCGGTGCTCTCGTAGCGGGCGATCTCGCTGCCGGCGGCCGCGTCGAGGACACGGACGGAGAGGCCGGGGACCTGGCCGAAGCTGCCGCCGTCGGCGGAGGCGGCGATGACGATCCGCTCGATCCCCGGCTCCACGCGGCCGAGTTCGACCTGGAGGGTGTCGGTGGCGCTGCCGCCCTGGGTCCGCTTGCCCTCGTGGCGTACGGCGCCGGAGGAGTGCTGCGGCTGGTTGTAGAAGACGAAGTCGGCGTCGGAGCGCACCCGGCCGTCGGCGAGGAGCAGGGCCGAGGCGTCCGCGTCCGGAATCCCGGGCCCCGTATGCCAGTTGAGCTCGATGCGCACCGCCTGGGCCGGCACCATCACGTTTGATCCCTTGGGCATGTTCTGCGTCACGGACATGTCCTCCCCCGTTGCCACGGCGTCGTGTGCGGGCCGTTGGGGCCCTTGCTGGTCCAAATCTAAGCCCATGGGCCGACAGCCACCGGCCGTCCGGCCCGCGGCCCGTACCCGGTGGACGACCGCACACCGGAGGCAGTTCCGCTCCCGGCCCTCCGCCCCGTCGGCTACCCGCCGGTCAACTCACGGGTCAACCGATCGGTCAACTCATCGGTAACCCGGCGTGATCTCGCGCTTTACACGATCCACACGGCTGTGGACGACCGTTTTCCACGGATACGCTCGAATTGAGGAAGCCAGGTCACGGACAGGACTCAAAACAACCCTCTTATCGGTCTCCCCAACCAGCACATCGTGGGCTTAACTTATGTGCCATGACCTCCCCCCGCTCCACTTATGGCGGCGGTTACCACTCCGCGCCTCTTTTCCCGGACACTCCGATCTACGACTCTCTGGTCGCAGAGCGGGGCACCCCGCAGATCGCTCCGATCCGCGTGCCCTCCGCCTATGAGACGGGCGGTCATCTGCCCGCCCTCCCGGCGGCCCTTCCCGCGCGGCCCTCGGCGCCCTCACCCGCGCCCGCGGGCTACGGCCACCCCGGCCCGCAGTACCACGCGCCGCTGCAGCCCGCCCCGTTGCAGCAGGCCCCGGCGCCGTACATCCCTCAGCAGAGCGCCGTGCCGCGCGGCTATCCGGCGCCCCAGCAGCAGCCCCGTCCGGCCGCGCCCACCGGCTACGAGGCGATGCGGCCCGCGGCGCCCCGCCCCGCCGCCCCGCGCCCCGCGCCGAACGGCTACGAGGACCCGTACAACCGGCAGTACCGCGGGTACTGACCCGGCCGCAGGCGGCTACTGATTGCCTGCCGCGGGCGGGTGGTGGGCAGGCCAGGGGGAGGCCGGGCCGCCGCCGGCCTGCTGGCAGGATGGGGATATGCCGACCGCCTCCGCCACCCTGACCGCCCTGCACGTCTATCCACTGAAGGCCGCGCGCGCTCTCGCCCCGTCGACGGCGGCGGTCGAGCCCTGGGGACTGGCCGGCGACCGCCGCTGGATGCTGATCGACAGCAGCGGACGTGCCGTGACACAACGTCAACAGCCCCTGTTGGCACGGGTATTGGCCGATCTCGCGCCCGGTGGTGGGCTGCGGCTCGAAGCGCCCGGCCTGGCGCCTCTCGACGTGGCCGTACCGGTTCCGGGGAGTCCGGTCGCGGTCGCCGAGATCTTCGGCGCCACGGTGGAGACGGTCACCGCGGACCCCGCCGCGGCCGAGTGGTTCAGCGGCCTGCTGGACGTACCGGTACGCCTGGTGCACCTCGACGAGCCGGGTGTGCGCCGCCCTGTCGACCCGGGCTACGGACGGCCCGGGGACACCGTGTCCTTCGCCGACGGTTATCCGCTGCTGCTCACCACCACCGCCTCGCTGGCCGCGCTCAACACACTGATCGCGGACGGCGGCCACCCGGAGGAGGGTCCGCTGCCGATGAACCGTTTCCGGCCAAGTGCGGTCGTGGACGGGGTGGCCGCCTGGGCGGAGGACGATTGGACGCGGATCTCCATCGGTGAGGTCCGCTTCCGGGTGGTGAAGATGTGCGGTCGGTGCGTGGTGACCACCACCGACCAGGAGACCGCGGAGCGCGGCCGCGAGCCGCTGCGGACCCTGGCGCGGGCCCGGCGCTTCGGCGACCAACTGGTCTTCGGCCAGAACCTGATCCCCGAGACCACCGGAACGCTGCGTCTCGGCGACCCGGTGCGCATCCTCGACTGAGGCTTCCCCAGGGGGACTTGGGGCTTCGGGCCGAACTCCGCCGGAGACGAGCCGGTACCGCGGCCGAGCCCTTCGCGCCAATCCCGGCCGTCGCCCGCGCGGGTGGGAACCGCCGGGCGGGCGCGGTCGTTTCTTTCCACAGACGGGCCCTGCCTCTCGCCGGGCGGGGTGCTGCCGCCCGCCGTCCTCCGGCGCCCCCGTGCGACCGGTGCGGCGCGGGGTGCGAAGGACGCGGAAGGGGGGTGCTCGGCAGTGCGGGTGATCGCCGGGCTGTGGCGGTGGCGGCGCAATCCGCTGTGCCGCAAGACCGATCTCGCCGAGGCCTGGCTGGCGTTGACGGCGATCCTGCTGATCGCGGTGGCGGCACCGGTCGCCGGGATGGTCACCGGGTCGTCCAGCCGGCAGGCGCTGCTGCGGTCGATGCGTGACCAGCAGCGCCAGCGCCACGAGATCCCGGCCACGGTGCTGGAGGCGCTGCCCCAGCCCCCGCTGGACACCGATCCCGAGACCGGCACCGGCACCAGAAGAAGCCGCGTCCTCGCCTCCTGGACCGGCCCCGACCGCTCCCACCACACCGGCAAGGTCTTCTCCCCGTTGCGCACCCCGCACCCGGGCGACCACTTCACGCTCTGGACGGACGACCGCGGCAAGCCCGTGCAGCGGCCGCTGGACCGGACCACGGCCACGGCGTACGCCACTCTGGCCGGAATAGGCGCCGCCGCCCTCACCGCCCTCTCCGTTGAGGGCGGCCGGCAGTTGGTGCGGTGGAGAATGGTGCGCCGGCGGTACGCCCGCTGGGACCGCGCCTGGGAGCGCGCCGGTCCCGACTGGGGCCGTACCGGCACCGGGAGTTGACCCGCGCCGGGCGTTCTCCCGCGGTCGGAACGGGTGCTCCGCACACGCTACGGTGGACCGGCCGGACTCTCCGGTTCCCGGTGCGGTCGCGCCGGGTTTGCGTTGCGATCCACGAGGTGGGGGACGAGACACCGCCATGGCACAGGGCACGGTCCAGGTGACGCACACCGGCACATCGCGGTGGCGCCGCCGCACAGGCGAGTACGCCTCGCTGGCGGCCGCGTTGGAGGCGGCCGCCGACGGTGACGTACTGACCGTCGCGCCCGGCACCTACCGGGAGAATCTGGTGGTGCAGCGTGCCGTGACGCTGCGCGGGGCGGACAACGCTCCCGGTTCGGTGCGGATCGCGCCGGCCGACGGGGTGCCGCTGACGGTGCGGTCCTCGGCCGTGGTGCAGGACCTCCAGGTGGAGGGGCAGGACGCGGCGGCGCCCGCACTGCTCGTGGAGGACGGGGCACCGCAGTTGGCGGGGCTGCGCATCGTGACCCGGTCCGCCTCCGGGATCGAGGTGCGGGGCGGGGCGCGTCCCGCGGTCCGCCGCTGCACGGTGGACAATCCGGCGGGCGTCGGCATCGCCGTACTCGACGCCTCCGGTGGGGTGTTCGAGGACTGCGAGGTGGTGGCGGCCGGGCAGGCCGGGGTGGCGGTGCGGGAAGGCGGGCATCCGCGGCTGGAGCGGTGCCGGATCCACCACGCCTCGGGTGCGGGCCTCTCCGCGACGGGCGAGCGGTCCGGACTGGAGGCCGTGGGCTGCGAGGTGTACGAGGTCAAGGGCAGCGGGGTGCAGGTCACCGCGCAGGCCTCCGCGCAGTTGGCGGACTGCGAGGTGCACCGCACCACCGCGGACGGGGTCACCCTCGACACCGACGCGGTACTGACCATGGCCGACTGCCGGATCCACGAGGTGCCGGAGAACGCGGTCGATCTGCGCTCCCGTTCGGTGCTCACGCTGACCCGCTGCACCGTCCGCCGCTTCGGCCGCAACGGCCTCTCGGTATGGGACCCCGGCACCCGCGTCGACGCCAACCGCTGCGAGATCCACGACAGTACGGGCGACTATCCGGCGGTGTGGGTGAGCGACGGGGCGACCGCGGTCCTGGAGACCTGCCGGGTGCACGATGTGCCGGACGCCCTCTTCGTCCTGGACCGGGGCTCGCGCGCCGATGTGGTCGACAGCGATCTCGCCCAGGTCCGCAACACCGCGGTGTCGGTGAGCGACGGGGCGACCGCGCAGCTCGACGACTGCCGGATCCGGGAGGCCGCGACCGGCGCCTGGTTCCGCGACCACGGCAGCGGCGGCACCCTCGCGGGCTGCACCTTCGACGGCACCCAGACCGGCGTGATCGTCACCAAGGGCGCCGACCCGTCGATCGAACGCTGCACGGTCACGGCGCCCACCGAGGCCGGCTGCTATGTGTCGGCGGGCGGCCGCGGCACCTTCCACGGCTGCCGGGTCACCGACAGCGGCGGCTACGGCTTCCACATCATCGACGGCTGCCGCACCACGCTCCGCCGGTGCCGTACCGAGCGGTGCGCCCGCGGCGGCTTCGAGTTCGCGGACGTCCAGGGCGGTACCGAGGCGGGTGGCGGGGCCCTGGTGGAGGAGTGCAGCAGCGACGAGAGCGGCGGGGTGCGGGCCCGCGCGGCCGCCGTGCAGAGCGACCCGGTCCCGGGCCTGCTGGGCGCGTCACCGGCCGCCGCGACCATCCCCGAGCAGGCCGTGGCGGGGCCGGCGAAGGCCGCGGTGGCGACCGCGGCGCCGGTGGCGGAGCGCCGGGAGGCCAAGGAGGTCCTGGGTGAACTCGACGCGCTGGTCGGCCTGGAGAGCGTGAAACGGGAGGTGCGGGCGCTCACCGACATGATCGAGGTGGGGCGCCGCCGGCAGGAGGCCGGGCTGAAGGCGGCCTCGGTCCGCCGCCACCTCGTCTTCACCGGCTCCCCCGGCACCGGCAAGACGACGGTGGCCCGGCTCTACGGGGAGATACTGGCCGCGCTCGGTGTGCTGGAGCAGGGGCATCTGGTCGAGGTGTCGCGGGTGGACCTGGTCGGCGAGCACATCGGTTCGACCGCGATCCGCACCCAGGAGGCCTTCGAACGGGCCCGCGGTGGCGTCCTGTTCATCGACGAGGCCTATGCCCTCTCCCCCGAGGACTCCGGGCGGGACTTCGGGCGGGAGGCCATCGACACCCTGGTGAAGCTGATGGAGGATCACCGGGAGGCGGTGGTGGTCATCGTCGCCGGCTACACCGAGGAGATGCGGCGCTTCCTCACCGTCAACCCGGGGGTGGCGTCCCGCTTCTCCCGCACCATCACCTTCGGCGACTACTCGCCCGACGAGCTGCTCAGCATCGTGGAGCAGCAGTCCGAGGAGCATGAGTACACCCTGGCCGAGGGCACCGGCGAGGCACTGCGGGCGTACTTCGCCGCGGTACCGAGGGGGCCCGCGTTCGGCAACGGGCGTACCGCGCGGCAGACCTTCGAGGCGATGGTGGAGCGGCACGCCGGGCGGGTGGCGCAGCTCCTCGACATCAGCACCGACGACCTGACCCTCCTCTACCCCGAGGACCTCCCCCAACTCCCCTGACCCGCCAGCCCGTTGGCCCCTTCCCCCTCACCCCTTCGACGGTTGCGGCGGTACGGACTCCGGGGCGGCGGTCTCCGCTTCCCGGGGTGCGGGTGGGGCGGCGGTGGCGACGGCCTGCCCGTCGACCGCCTCGGCGTGCTCCAGCGGGGCGGCGCCCGCCTCGCCCTCCGCGCCGGGCTTCAACCGGGCCAGCAGCCGGGCGCGTTCGGCGGCGAAGACCGGGTCGGCCTGGTACTCGGAGTGGCCGAGGATGGGCGCGGGCAGCGGATGCAGATCGGTGCGGCCGTAGGCGAGGGGGTCGGTGAGGGGGCCGCGGTCGACGTCCGGGGCCGCGTCGTCCGGCAGCCGTACCGGGCCGCCGATGGGGTCGGTCTCCCGGTAGAGGTTGCGCCAGCAGTCCACCTCGTCGTGCAGGCCCTGGAGGGCCTCCGGCCCGAAGTGGGCGGGGAACCAGCGGCCGTAGAGGCGTTCCAGCGGGGAGCCGTAGGTGAGGAGGGCGACGCGGCGGCGGGTCGCGGGGCCGAGCTGCCAGGCCGCGGCGGCTGCCAGCACACTGCCCTGGGAGTGCCCGGACAGCACCAGGCGGCCGCAGGTGATCCTGGTCCAGGTCGCCATCCGCCAGGTCAGGTCGGGGACCGCGCGCTCCGCGTAGCAGGGCGGGGCGAAGGGGTGGGCGGCGCGCGGCCAGAAGGTGCCGACGTCCCAGAGGATGCCGATGGTGCGGCGGGTGGAGGCGTCGCGGTAGGCGCGGCGGCCGGAGGCGACGAGGAGGACGAAGCCGAGGCCGATCAGCCAGGAGCCCAGGATCTGGGAGGTGCCGGCCACACCCTCGATCACTCGCCAGGAGCCCTTCGCCGCCTCGGCCGGCACCTCGCCGGTGAGCCAGGCCCCGGCCAGGGCGCCCGCCCCCAGCACCAGGGTGATCCCGGAGATCAGGCCGACGGCCAGCGGGGCACGGTCGGTGAGGGAGGCGCGGACCCGGGTGGCGGCGATACGGCGGGTGCGGGCGGCGTCCTCCGGCTCGTCGGGGTAGTCACGGCGCACCGCGGGCAGGGCGCGGCGGGTGCGGGCCGCGGTGCGTACCGCGTTCCAGACGACAAGGGCGATGACGACCAGGAGGAGCGGCGGGATGACGGAGGCCTGCCAGGTCAGCAGGGTGGGCGGGCCGATGATGCTGCCGCCGGAGCCGTCCAGCCAGTCCGCGACGCGCTGGGCGACGCCGCCGGTCATCACACCGCCGAGGGCGCAGGCCAGCATGGCGACGGCGGGGCCGCCGAGGCCGCGCAGCACGGTCCGCGGCACCGGGTTGGCGCGGTGCAGCAGCCGGGCGGTGACGGCCAGGGCGACCACCAGCACGCCCTGCACCAGGGCGATCAGGCCGAAGGTGGTGTCGCCGGCGAGCCGGTCCGCGGAGTGCCACTCGGGGCGTGACCAGGCGGCGTATCCGGCGGTGGCGGTGAGCAGGGCGAGGGCGGCCAGCGGCAGGGCGCGTACCAGGGCGGCGTCGAGGGAGGTGTCGGCGCGGCGCTCGCTGCGGCCGCGGCGGCACACCACCCAGAGCACGACGAGCGCGCCGACCACCATCAGCGCCTCCAGTACGCGGCCGGTGGCGTCCAGCAGCGGCGGGCCGCCGGGGGCCCGGTCGTGGCGGGCGGCGGAGGTGCCGACGGAGGCGGCGACGGTGAGGAGTCCGGCGGCGGTGTGCGCGGCGCGCAGCCGGGCGACGAGGCGGCGGCCGTACCAGAAGCCGGGGCGGCTGAGGGCGGTGTGGGTGACCGGGTCCGGGGTGTCGCTGGTGTCGGGCCGGTGCGGCAGCGGCTGCTGCGACTCGTAGGCGCTCCAGGTGCGGTGGGAGAGGTACCAGAGGAGGGCGGTGAGGGCGGTGGGGACGGTGGCGGCCAGGGCGAGGCGGCGGCCGGGCTGGGTCCACCAGCCGTGCGGGGTGAGGCCCGGGGACATGAAGTGCAGCCAGGAGTGGTCGGCGGCGCAGGCCCGGGTGCCGGCGCACTGCCAGGCGGCGAGGCCGAGGGCGACCTCGCAGGCGGCGGCGGTGAGCAGCACGGTGAGGGTGAGGCCGCAGAGCCGTACCAGCAGGCCGTAGGCGCGGACGGTGCGGGAGCCCGGGTGGTGGGTGGTGGGGCGCATCCAGTGGGCGAGGTTGACCACCATGAAGGGGAGTAACAGCAGCCACAGGGCGCGGGAGCCGTTGCCCGAGGTGAGGTTGGACCAGACGTAGGCCTCGGGCACCGGCTCCTCGCGGTGCTCCTCGGGGTGGCGCTCGGCGTCCACGTCGTCGGCGCGGCGGTAGACGGCGGCGGTCTCGTCTCCCGTTATGCGTACGGTGCGCGGGTCGCCCAGCATCTCCTCGGGGGTGGCGCCGCCGACGCCGTGCACCAGGAGTTCCAGCGCGGGGCGCCCGCCGGTGCCCGCGTCCGGAGCCGGTTCGGGTGCTGTGTTCGGTGTGGTCGGTGTGGTCGGTTCGGTCGCGGATGCCACCTTGGGATCCCCCCGTGCCGCGGCTGGGCCGCGGTGTCGCCCTGGCTGGTGCGGTCGTTCGTCTCCCCGCCATGTTCTCCGAACAGGACAGCGGAGCACAGGCCTCCGCACCGAATCTCCCCGTTCCGGGGGACGTTGGGCACATGCCGCTGACGGGCGGTGGTGACGGCGGGCGGGACTGTCGGTGCCGCGTGGCAGGATGGGCGTCCCGCGCGGGCCGGTCCGGTGCGGGCGCGGGCGGGGCCGTGGGGGCCGCCGTGGGAACGTCGGGAAGGGACCGAGCGGACGTGAGCGAGAACCAGAACCTGCTCGCGGAGCAGCGCCGCGCCCTCATCGTGGACGAGGTGCGGCGCCGCGGCGGCGTCCGCGTCAATGAACTCACGCGCAGACTGGGCGTGTCCGATATGACGGTGCGCCGCGATCTGGATGTGCTGGCCCGGCAGGGCGTGGTGGAGAAGGTGCACGGCGGTGCGGTGCCGGTGGTGGAGGCGAGTACCCACGAGCCCGGTTTCGAGGCGAAGTCGGGGCTGGAGCCGACGGCCAAGGAGAACATCGCACGGGCCGCGGCGGCCCTGGTCGTACCGGGTACGGCGATCGCCCTCTCCGGCGGCACCACGACCTTCGCCCTGGCCCATCACCTGCTGGACGTACCGGAGTTGACGGTGGTGACCAACTCGGTGCGGGTGGCCGAGGTGTTCCACACCGCGCAGCGCGGTACGGGGCGGCGGCCGGGTGCGGCGACGGTGGTGCTGACGGGCGGGGTGCGCACCCCGTCGGACTCGCTGGTGGGGCCGGTGGCGGATCAGGCGATCGGGGCGCTCCACTTCGATCTGCTGTTCCTCGGGGTGCACGGCATCTCCGCGGAGGCCGGTCTCTCCACGCCCAATCTCGCGGAGGCGGAGACCAATCGGCGGCTGGTGCGGTCGGCGCGGCGGGTCGTGGTGGTGGCGGACCACACCAAGTGGGGCACGGTGGGCCTGAGTTCGTTCGCCACCCTGGACGAGGTGGACACGCTGGTGACGGACGCGGGGCTGCCGGCCCGGGTCCGGGACGAGGTGACGGAGCGGCTGCGGCGGCTGGTGGTGGCGGGCGAGTCGGCGGAGGACGGCGGGACCGATGAAGCCGATGAGCCCGACGGGACCGATGCGGCCCGCGGGACCGGTGGAGCCGGTGGGTCTACGGAGGCCGCGGAGGGCTGAGCGGCCGGGGCTCGGGGCCTGACGCGGCCGGTGTGGTCCGGTGGTCCCGGATACGGCCTACTGGTCGGCGCGGCCCGCGGCTATGGTGATCAGGTCACCTGGGGCCGCCGTGCGGTGACGGCCCGCGGGTCGTCCGCCGGGAGCCCGGCCAGGGCTCCCCTGAGTGCTTTGGGGGTGCGTGCCATGGCACACCGCCTGAGCCCCGTCGGGCTCGACTTCACCGAGAGCGCGCCGCTGCGCCTGGTGTTCGCCCAGAGGATGTCCGCCGCTCCGGAGGCGGTCTTCCACACACTGGCGGAGGAGGTGGAGGACGTTCCGCTCTGGTTCACCCCGGTGCGGTCGGTGCGGTCGCTGGCCGGGGGCACCGGGCGTGCGGTGCGGCTGCGCGGCGGCGCCCGCTTCGACGAGCTGGTGATCGCCGCCACCGCACCGGAGGTGTACGCGTACCGGACGGTGGCGACGAATGTGCCGGGGCTGCGGGCGCTGCTGGAGGAGTGGCGGCTGACGCCTTCGGAGGGCGGGACCCATCTGCGGTGGACGGTGGCGGCGGACGGCGGCCCGGCGGTCCGGCTGGCGCTCAGGCTGGGCCGGGCCGGTCTGGGGCGCGCCTTCCGGGACGCGGTGACCCGCCTTGACGAACGCCTCGCCGCCTGACGCCGGGCGCCCAACTGCCGCCCCGCTCAGCCCCGTTCGGGCCAGGTGCCGGTGGTCAGCAGGGTGTCCAGGGTCGCCGTGTACGGGTCGATGTCCAGGCCCTGCGCGGCGAGCCAGGTGTCGGAGTAGTACTTGTCGAGATAGCGGTCGCCGGGGTCGCACAGCAGGGTGACGACGCTGCCGGTGCGGCCCGCGGCGACCATCTCGGCGACGATCTTCAGCGCGCCCCACAGCCCGGTGCCGGTGGAGCCGCCCGCCCTGCGCCCGATGACCCGCTCCAGGGTGCGGACCGCGGCCACGCTCGCCGCGTCCGGCACCTTCATCATCCGGTCGATCGCCCCGGGTACGAAGCTGGGCTCCATCCGGGGCCGCCCGATGCCCTCGATGCGGGAGCCGCAGTCGCAGGTGACGGACGGGTCGCCGGTCGTCCAGCCGTCGAAGAAGCAGGAGTTGTCCGGGTCGGCGACGCAGATACGGGTGTCGTACTGCATGTAGTGGACGTAGCGGGCGAGGGTGGCGGAGGTGCCGCCGGTGCCGGCGGTGGCGACGATCCAGGCGGGGTGCGGGTAGCGCTCCCTCTCCAGTTGGCGGTAGATGGATTCGGCGATGTTGTTGTTGCCGCGCCAGTCGGTGGCGCGTTCCGCGTAGGTGAACTGGTCCATGTAGTGGCCGCCGGTGCGGGCGGCGAGCGCGGCGGACTCCTCGTACATGGTGCGCGGGTCGTCCACGAAGTGGCAGCGGCCGCCGTGGAATTCGATCAGGCGGATCTTCTCGGTGCTGGTGGTGCGGGGCATCACGGCGATGAAGGGGACGCCGGTGAGCTGGGCGAAGTACGCCTCGGAGACGGCCGTCGAGCCGCTGGACGCCTCGATGACGGGGCGGTCCGGCCGGATCCAGCCGTTGCACAGGCCGTACAGGAACAGCGAGCGGGCCAGGCGGTGTTTGAGGCTGCCGGTGGGGTGGGTGGACTCGTCCTTGAGGTACAGGTCGATGCCCCACCGCTCGGGCAGCGGGAAGCGCAGCAGGTGGGTGTCGGCCGAGCGGTTCGCGTCGGCCTGCACCTTGCGCACGGCCTCCTTCAGCCAGTCCCGGTACGCGGTGTCGGTGCGGTCCACGTCCAGAGTGGCCTGGGGGACGGCGGGGGCGGTGCGGTCCGGTTCCGGCTGGGGGCGGCTGGTCACCACGGAGCTCCTCACAGGGCGGCGCCGGGCGGATCCGCGCGGCGTGACGCTCCGAGGATAGCCCGCCTCGCACCACTTCTCACCTGCATAAACACTACTTTGGGCGGCTCAAGGCGAGCCTTGCGTGGGGCCGCTCGACGGGACTGCCGGAGGCCTGGCGCGAACGGCCCGGCGGCGGGCAGACTTGGGGTATGGGGCACCGGTCCCGTGACCGTGCTGAGGAGACAGGGGGCGGCGCCATGGCGGACGAGGAGTTCTCGGCCAGAGGGGTGCGGATCGGCAAGCGGCTGCGGTCGCTGACCCGGGCGGGCCAGGTGCGGATCAGCGGCGGCCGGCTGGAGTTGCTGACCAGCTACGGCAGCGAGATCGACAGCGCGCCGGTGCAGGCGGTGCGCGCGGGCACCCCGTGGTTCACCCCGGACCGCGCCTCGGCCGAGGTCAACGGCACCCGGTACGTACTGCGGCTCGCCCCGGAGGACGGCCCGCCGCGGGAGGGCGCGGGGGCGGCACGGCGCTTCGTCGAGGCGGTGCGCCGGGCCGGGGGCCGCCGCGGCTGAACCGGCCGCGGGACCTGGGCCGTTCCGCCCGGGAGCGCGCCCCGGAGCACGGGTGCCCGCAGTGCCGGCGCCCGGCGGTACCCGGCGGCTCAGGTGCGCAGGAGCACGTGTGGGCCCGCGAGTTGCGCGCTGCCGCACCCTGCGTCACGCTGGTGGCACGTCACTCTGGGTTCACCGGCGATAACACTGCGAACCAGCCCCCGCCGGTACCGCAGCAGGCCGTTCGCGGAGACCCGTGATCGCGCTGCTGGATCAGCATCTCGTCTTCTTCGGACCTCACTTCGGGGAGTCGTAGCCGTGATCAGCCAGCACAGCAGGCATTGCACGGTGGGGCTCCAGGCCCTGCCCTCCCGGATCGGACAGATCCGCAGAATCGTATCGGCGCAGTTGCGCTACTGGCATCTCGATCCCTTGGTGGACCGGGCGGCGCTCGGTGTCACCGAACTGCTCACCAACGTGCACCGCCACGCGCACCCGGACAAGACCTGCACCGTGGAGATCGAACTGGTCCTGGACCGGCTCACGGTGTCGGTGCACGACCACGATCCCCATCTCCCCCGCCTCAACGACGCGCGGCCGTACGACACCGGCGGCCGTGGGCTGGCCCTGATCGCCGCGCTCAGCGAGAGCTGGGGCGCGCACCAGCAGGGCGAGCACGGCAAGGTCGTCTGGTTCACCCTGCCCGCGCCGACCGCGGCACCGGTCACCGCGGTGCCCGTCTACGGGGCGGAGACCACCGGCCCGTTCACCGGGACGATGGCCACCGCGGCCCGGCCGGGCGCGGACCCGGACCGGCTGGCGGAACCACTGCCGGCCCCGCCCGCGCTCTCCGGCTGAGCGGCCACACCCGCACCGCTCCCCCGTCGCCCGTCACTCCGTGGCGACCGCGCGCAGGACGTCGAGGCGGGCGGCGCGGCGGGCCGGGCGCAGGCCGGCCAGGACGCCCGCGACCGGTCCGGCGACGGCCACCACCGCCAGTTGCAGCGGCGGCAGGGCGAACGCGAAGGCGCTGTCCGAGGTGCTGTCGGAGGCCCGCACCAGGACCCAGCCGAGGAATCCGCCGAGGACCAGCCCGCCGGCCGTGCCGAAGGCGGCGACCAGGACCGACTCCCACCGCACCATGGCCCGCAGTTGGGCGCGGGTCTGCCCGACGGCGCGCAACAGGCCCAGTTCACGGGTGCGTTCATGGACCGACAGGGTCAGGGTGTTGGCGATACCGAGCAGCGCGATCAGTACGGCGAGCGCGAGCAGTGCGTAGACCAGGGTGAGCATCATGTCGATGCCGCCGGCCGAGGACTCGGCGTACTCGCCGCGGGTCTGCACCTCGGGGTTGCCGTAGGCGCGGGCGACCTTCTGTACGGCGGCCTTGCCCTCGGCGGCGCCCACCCCGGACCTGAGCGTGACGGCGACCAGGGTGTCGGAGTCCTGGATGCGGTGCGGCGTCCAGGCCTGACGGGTGATCAGGTAGTCGCCGGCCAGCTCTGAACTGCCGTACACCGCACGGACGGTGAAGGTGTGGCGGCTGCCGTCGGTGAAGGTGAGGACGGTGGTGGAGCCGGGCGTGAGATGCTGTGCGGCGGCCTCGGAGGCGGCGACGGCGAGCCCGTCGGTGCCGAGTCCGCCGAGGGAGCCGCGGACCGGTCCGAGGTCGAGGGCGCGGGACAGGGCGACCGGGTCGGTGACGGTGAGGGCGCGGCCCTGCCCGTCGACCTCGGCGACCCCGCGGCCGAGTCCGACGGCGGTGTCCACCTGCGGCTGCCGGTCGAGTGCCGGTGCCAGGGCGGGGCTGAGGCCGCTGCCGCCGGCGCCGAACGAGGGGGCGCTGACGGCGAGATCACCAGCGAAGGAGCGGTCCACGGTCTGGTCCATGGTGGCTTTCAGGGAGGCGCCGAAGACGGTGAAGAGGGTGACCACGGCTACGCCGATCATCAGGGCGCCCGCGGTGGCGGCGGTCCGCTTGGGCTGGCGCAGCGCGTTCCGGCGGGCGAGGGCTCCGGTGGTGCCGCGCAGCCGGTCCAGCGGCCCGCCGAGGGCACGCAGGGTCCAGGCCGCGGCGACAGGCCCGAGGACGACGAACCCGGCGAGGGCGAGTACCGCCCCGGTGCCCGCGATCCACACCGAGGGGAGTGCCCAGACACCGGTCAGGGTGCAGGCAGCGGCGGCCGCGAGCAGCAGGGCACCGGCGGCGGTGCGGGTGCGGGAGGTGCCGGAAGGGTCGGTGGTGGTCTCGCGCAGGGCGGCCAGCGGCGCGGTGCGTCCGGCGCGCAGCGCGGGCAGCAGGGCCGAGCCGAGGCAGACCAGCACCCCCACGGCCAGGGGGAGCAGCAGCGACAGCGCACTGATGACGAGGGGCCCGTCAGGGAAGGGGAAACCGATGGCGGGGAACAGCGCCCGCAGTCCCGCGGCGACGGCGACACCGCCGGCGAGTCCGGCCGCGGACGCGATCAGGGCCACCGCGCTCGCCTCGGTGAGCGTGGCGGCGGTGACCTGTCGCCGGGACGCGCCCACCGCCCTCAACAGGGCGTTCTCGCGGGTGCGTTGGGCGACCACGATGGCGAAGGTGTTGTGGATGGAGAAGGTGGCGACGAGCAGGGCCACCCCGGAGAAGACCAGCAGCAGGGTGGTGAAGAGGGTGAGGAACCGCCCGGAGATCATGTCGGTGTTCTCCTGCGCGGCGGCCTCCCCGGTGATCGCCTCCACGCCCCGCGGCAGTACCGGCTTCAGGGCGTCGACGAGTTCCCGCTGACCGGTGCCGTGGGTGGCCCGTACCTGGAGGGTGGCTGCGCGGCCCGGCTCCGGGGCCAGGTACCGCTCGGCGTCGGCGCGGGTCATCCCGGTGAAGGTGGTCTGCGCCATACCGTCCTCACCGCCGAAGGTGGCCAGGCCGACGATGGTCACGCGCACCGGGTCGGGGGTGCGCAGGGTGGTGGTGTCACCGAGGCGGAGGTGCCCGGCCGCGGCGGCGCCGCGGTTGACGACGACCTCCCCGTGGTGCCGCGGCGGGTGGCCCTCGGCGAGGCGGTACGGGTTGAGCCGGGCGTCGTCGATCCAGTTCCCGGCGAGGGTGGGCGGGCCCTGGCCGCCCACGGGTTTGCCGTCGGCGCCCACGAGTTGGCCCGCGCCCTGGACGGCGGGCGCGGCGGCGGCCACCCCCGGCACCCGCTCGATCCGGCTGAGCAGACTGGTGGGGACGGGCTGCCGTACGCCCTGGGTCTCGCCGGGTGTGGTGATGGTGGCGGCGCTGCGGACGACGGCGTCGGTGCCGCTGGTGGCATTGCCGAAGAGGGTGTCGAAGCCGGCGCGCAGGGTGTCGCCCATGACGAGGGTGCCGGTGAGGAAGGAGACACCGAGGAGGACGGCGAGGAAGGTGCCGGCGAAGCGGCGGGGGTGGGCGCGCAGCGCGGCGAGGCTGAGCCGGGCCGCGGCGGGTGTGCCGGTCACGAGGGCACCTCCGTGGGGGTGTGGGGGTCGAAGCCCTTCATCCGGTCGAGGACCCGGTCGGCGGTGGGCTGCCGCATCCGGCCGGCGAGGCGCCCGTCGGCGAGGAAGACGACCTCGTCGGCGTGGGCGGCGGCCACCGGGTCATGGGTGACCATGACCACGGTGCGGCCCAACTCCCGTACGGCGTGGGCGAGTAGGCCGAGGACCTGGTCGCCGGAGCGGGAGTCGAGGTTGCCGGTGGGTTCGTCGGCGAAGACCACTTCGGGGCGGGCGGCGAGGGCGCGGGCCACCGCCACCCGCTGCTGCTGCCCGCCCGAGAGTTCGGCAGGGCGGTGGTGCAGGCGGTCGCGGGGGTGGACCACTTCGATGACGGCGTCGATCCAGTCCCGGTCGCCGGTGGCGCCGGCCAGGTCGAGGGGGAGGGTGATGTTCTCGGCGACGGTGAGGGTGGGCACCAGGTTGAAGGCCTGGAAGACGAAGCCGACGCGCTCGCGCCGGAGCACGGTGAGGCGCCGGTCGTCAAGGGCGCCGAGTTCGGTGCCGCCGATCCAGGCGCTGCCGGAGGTGAGGGTGTCGAGCCCGGCGGCGCAGTGCATCAGGGTGGACTTGCCGGAGCCGGACGGCCCCATGATCGCGGTGAAGCGGCCGGCCGGGAAGGCGGCGTCCACCCCGTCGAGGGCGTGTACCGCGGTGTCGCCGGAGCCGTGGACCTTCACGGCTCCGGCGACCCGCGCGGCGGGCCGGGCCGGGCCGCCGGTGGCCGTCATACCTGGCCGCCCTTGCGGTCGCGGCGGCCGAACTGCTCGTCCAGCACGGAGAGCCGGCGCCAGTACTCGTCCTCGTCGATCTCGCCCGAGGCGAAGCGGTGGCCGAGGACGGTGATCGGCGAGTGGTCGTCGGCGTCCGCCGGCCGGCGCCAGGGTCCGCCGCGGCCGCGCCAGACGGTGCGCCGCAGCAGGGTGAGCACACCGAACACCACGGCGGCCCAGAACAGCGGGAAGAACAGGATCCACGGGCCGGGCCCGTCATGTGCGAAGGCCAGGACATTCATTCTCGGTCAGCTCCTTGGGGAGGCCCTGTGCGGGCTGTCGGGCGCCCCCTCGCACCGCGTTCCGCGGGGGGGCCGGTCGACGCTGGTCGACCACTGCTTCGAGCCTCGCGCCCCACCGCCCGGAAAACGTCGTACGGCCAGCGGCTTCGCCCCTACCTCACGGGGAGTACGGCGGCGGGCGGGGGCTGCTCCCGGCGGGGTGTCACGCACCGCGGTGGCTGATCCGCACCCGGCGCGGCCCCGCATCGAGGGCAGCGCTCCCGGAAGCTGCCGTTACTCCGACCGCGTCGGCCGGCAAGCGGTGTGCGGGCGGGGGGAGTTGGGATGGTGGGGCGGTGGCCGCGTCGCTGCTCACCCTGCTGGGGCTCGGCCCCGAGGAGGACTCCGTCTACCGGCAGCTCGTGGACCACCCGGACAGCGAACCGGGCGCGTTCACCGGCCAGTTGACGCCGGACGAGAGGGCGCGGGCGCTGGCGGTGCTGGTGGAGCGGGGCCGGCTGGCTGCACTGACCCGGAAGGTCCCCGGACCGAACCGGAAAGCCCCTGGTCGGAACCGAGTGGAGTCCAACTCTCCGGTCATCAGGCGGCTTTACGCCATGGCCATTTGACGCCAGGTCCGATGCCTTGTGACCGATACGCACCGTGGCGAACCATCGACGCACCGAGCACGTGGGGCGGCAGCGCCCCGCGTTTCCGTGTGTGATGGGGAGGATTCTGTGGCGAAGAGACCGATACGCCGGACGGTGGCCGCGGGGGTCGTGGCCGCCGCCACCGGTACGGCACTGCTGACCGGGCCCGCCTGGGCCGACGACGCGGCGTCCGCGACGGTCCCGGCCGAGAGCGCGCCGGGCAGCAGCGCCCCGGTCGCGGTGGCACCGGCCATGACGCAGGGCCTCGACACATCGGCCAGGGAGGGCACCCCCGCACAGGCCGCCCGGGCCCACCTCAAAGCCCACCAGAACACCTACCGGGTGCCGGTGTCCGACCTGAAGGCGGTCCGTACCACCGAGGACCGCGGGCAGACCACCGTCCGCTTCCACCAACAGCACCACGGTGTCCCGGTGTTCGGCGCCGAGTACGCCGTGCAGACCCGGGAGTCCGGCGACGGGCAGCAGATCACCTCCGCCACCGGCACCCTGTACACCGAGCTGACGGTGTCCACCACACCCCGGGTCGACGAGGCAACGGCCAAGCGGCGCCTGGCAGTTCTGGACGGCGATCTGCGCCATGTGCGGGGCGCGAAGACCGCCGCACACGGTCTGACGGTCCTGCCGGACGCCCACGGCGGGCGCCTCGCCTGGCACTTCACCGTCACCGGCGCCCACCGGGACGGCAGCCCGGTCCGCCAGGAGACCTATGTGGACGCGCGGGTCGGCGGGCTCGTCCTCTTCTACAACAACATCGACACGGCGGACGCCTCACCGGCCGAGGCGACCGGGGTGCGGGTCGACGGCAGTGAGGTGAAGCTGGCCGCGGACAAGGGCGCGGACTGCACGTACACGCTGGTCGACTCGACACGGGCGATGTACCCCGCCACCGGTGGCCAGATCCGCACCTACGACGCCCAGCGCAAGCAGTACACGGCGGTCGCGGGCGGCCCGGTCAGTGCCGACGTCCCGCTGGTGACCTCGGGCAGCGACCGCTTCGACGGGGCGAACACCTCGTCCGGCGCGGTGGACGCGCATCTCAACGCGGCGAAGGTCTACGAGTTCTACAAGGACGAGATCGGCCGTGACGGCATCGACGGCAAGGGCGGCTCGGTGTACTCCGTCGTCAATGTCGCCAACAACGGCAAGGACTACGCCAACGCCTTCTGGGACGGCTCGAAGATGGTCTACGGGCACATGGGCGGTGTGCCGCTGTCCGTCGGCCTGGACGTCGTCGGCCACGAGATGACGCACGGGGTGACCGAGCACAACGCGGGGCTGGTCTACCTCAACCAGTCGGGCGCCCTCAACGAGGCGATCTCCGACTACTTCGGCAACGCCATGGAGACCACCGACAAGGGCATCGCCATGGACGACCCCCACTCCGGGCTGATCGGCGAGTACCTCTGCAACGGCACCAAGCCGCTGGAGGACTGCGCCCTGCGCGACCTCAACGACGGCCGCAACGCGCAGAAGGACTTCGACCCGATCCCGCTCGACATCGACAACGGCGGGGTGCACTACAACTCCACCATCGTCGGCGGCGCCCTGTGGGACGTCCGCAAGTCCATCGACACCAAGCTCGCCGACCGGATCGTCTACCGCGCCGCGCAGAACTACCTCACCCCGCTGTCCGGCTTCACCGACATGCGCACCGCGGTCACCCTCGCCGCCAAGTCGCTGAAGGTGTCCGCCGCCGACATGGCCGCCATCGCCAAGGCCTTCGACGCGCACGGCATCGAGCAGGGCTGGGAGAAGAAGGGCGCCAACCGCACCGGCGGCACCACCCTCAGCGCCGACGTCCTGCCCGCCTACGAGGTGTACGGCGGGGTGGACGAGCAGGCCGCGCAGATCAGCGGTGACGTCTACGCCATCGGGCATGGCGACGCCGTCGCCTGGGACCAGGGCGGTGCCGCCTTCGGTATCACGGTCGGCCGGTTCAGCAAGCAGGACGGCAAGTCCGACCATGAACTGGCCCAGCGGGACGCCTACTTGATCGACCCGTCGGTCGACAGGGACCGGGTCGTCTTCACCCGGATCAGCGCCGAGGGCATCGGCATCTACGGCGCCGGCGACAAGGGCCAGGGCAAGATCAAGAAGGTCCTCGCCACCCCGGGCGCTGACCTGACCGAGCCGGTCACCGAGAACGGCGCGCTCGCCTACATCTCCACCACCGCCGACGGCGAGTCCGACGTCATGCTCCGCAAGGCCGACGGCACCACCGTCAATGTCACACCGGAGCCCGGCACCCAGGCCTACCGCCTCACCATGAAGAACGGCACCATCGCCTGGGCCGGCGGCGACGGGACGTGGGTGTACTCCTACGACATCGCCGGCGGCAAGACCCAGAGCAAGCGGATGACGGGTTTCCTGTTCGGTGAGATCACCGATGTGCAGCTCACCTCGGACCGCCTCTTCTACCGGGGCACGCAGTACTTCCTGATCAGCAGCGACAGCATCAACACGGCCCCGGTGTCCGACCTCGGCCAGATGAAGCCGCTGAAGAGGCCGTCGTCCACCTACCTCGGCCAATTCACCGTCACCGACGACTACTTCGCCTACTCCTCCACCGACGTCTGGGGCGGCCTAGGCGCCTGGTCCGGGCCGTGGAAGGCGTACGCGGCGCCCACCGCGGACGTCGTCAACGGCACGCCCACCTACCAGCGGGTCTCCTGCTCCTCGGGCACCCAGCTCGCCCCGTCGCTCGGTGACGGGCAGCGCATCACCTGGATCGACTCCGCGGCCGCCTCAACGGACGTGATGACCCGGGCCACCTTCGCCGGGAACTGCGAGTAGCGGCACGGCCCACCGTCTGACCGCCGCGGCCGTGGTCAGGCGGTGGGGACGGCGCTGAGGGGGTCGTCCAGCACCGGTTGCCAGGCGAGTTCCGCGGCGCCCACCAGGCTGTTGTGGTCCAGGCTGCTGCCGAGGACGGGCACACTGCCGCTGACCCCCCACAGGCTGCGGGCGGCGACGACGGACCGCAGCCGCTCCGGGTCGGCCTCCAGCAGGTCGCGGTGGAGGCCGCCGAGGATGATGCGGTCCGGGTTGAGGATGTTGACCAGACCGGCGAGGCCCAGCCCGAGGCGGTCGATCAGGGCCTCGGTGGCGCCGCGCACCCGGGGGTCGTCGTAGGCGCCGGTGATCAGGGCGCGGGACTGCTCCAGCAGCGACACCTCGGGGCCGGGGGTGCGGTGGGCGGCGGTGAGGAAGGCGAGCGGGTCGGTCTCCACGTCCAGACAGCCGCGGCTGCCGCAGTGGCAGGGGCGGCCCTCCGGGTTGACGGTGAGATGGCCGACCTCCAGCGCCAGGCCCGAACTCCCGCTGTGCAGACGGCCGTCGAGGACGAGCGCGCCGCCCACCCCGCGGTGCCCGGTGGCCACACACAGCAGATCGCGGGCGCCGCGCCCGGCACCGTGCCGGTACTCGGCGAGGGCCGCCAGGTTGACGTCGTTGGCGGTGAAGGCGGGACCGGTGAGGCCCGCCTCCCGCACCCGCCGGGCGAAGATGGCCCGCACCGGGGCGCCCACGGGCCAGGCCACATGCAGCGGGTTGAGCACGGTGCCCTCCGGTTCCGCGACCGCGGACGGCACGGCGAGCCCGGCGCCCACACAGCGGCGCCCGGTCTCCAGCAGCAGCCGGCGCCCCGCCTCGACCACGGAGCCGAGCACACTCGCCGGGTCCTCCGCCACGGTCTCGCAGCCGGGCGCGGTGGCGACGATACGGCCGCCGAGGCCGACCAGCGCCGCCCGGAATCCGTCGGCGTGGACCTGCGCGGCGAACGCCACCGGGCCGTCCTCGGCGATCTCCAGCCGGTGCGAGGGCCGCCCCTGGGAGCCCTCGGCGGCGGGCCGCGGGTCGACCCGGATCAGGCCGAGCGCGGCCAGCTCCGCCGCGACCGCCCCCGCGGTGGCCCGGGTGACGCCCAGCTCCGCGGTGAGCACGGCACGGGTCGGCGCCCGGCCGGTGTGCACCAGTTCCAGGGCGGGGCCGAGCGCGCCGCGGCCCCGTTCGAGCCGGCTGCGGGTGGTCATGCTCCCGCTCCCTTCGGGCGCCGCCTTGCGGTTCATGCCTGCGAGTCTCCCACGGTGCGGACCCGTCATGATCCGGACGGGCGGGATTCGGTCGGGACCCTCAGCGGGCGCCGTCCGGGGCCGCATCCGGGGTCTCGTCCGGGGTCTCGTCCAGGAGGAGGGTGAGGACGCCGACCAGGGTGGCGCTGCTGACGATCCGGCGGTCGCGGATCATGCCGCGCAGGTCGCCGAGCGGCACCCAGCGCAGCAGACCGGCCTCGTTGCGTTCGACGGGGTCGCCGACACGGGTGGCGGAGTCGGCGCGCAGCACATGGTGTTCGGAGTCCGAGATCCCCGCCCAGGGCTCGGCGTAGACGAGGGGGCGCAGCGGGCCGGGGCGCCAGCCGGTCTCCTCCTCCGCCTCCCGGGCCGCGGCCGCGGCGGGTGTCTCACCGTCCTCGACCAGGCCCATCGGCAGTTCCCAGGCCCAGGTGCCGGTGAGGAAGCGGTGCCGCCACAGCATCAGCACCCGGCCGTCCACCACCACGGCGGCCACCGCGACCCGGCGCAGCACCACATGGTGGTAGTCGACCCGGGTCCCGTCGGGCTGCTCCACGTCCGAGACCCGCACCTCCAGCCACGGACTGCGGTACTCGCGGCGGCTGCCGTGCACCCGCCAGCGGGCGTCCTCGGCCACCACCATGTCGGGCGGGAACTCCCTTGGTTCCTGCGGCGGTTGGGGCTGGTTCTCTCGGGTCACGGGGGTGATTCTCGCACCCGCCGCCGCGCCCCGGGTCAGGGGCGCAGGACGCCGATCAGGCGGGTGACGGTGGCGGCCATCGCCTCGCGGCCCGCGCCGAGGTAGGAGCGGGAGTCGACGGCGTCCGGGCGGGCGGCCAGGTACGTGCGGATGGCGCCGGTCATGGCCAGGTTGAGCGCGGTGCCGACGTTGACCTTGACGATGCCCTCGCCGACGGCGGCGGCGAGTTCGCCGTCGGGCACCCCGGAGGAGCCGTGCAGCACCAGCGGCACCCCCGCGGTGGCGGCGAGGGACCGCAGCAGGCCGTGGTCGAGGGCGGCGGTGCGGGTGGTCATGGCGTGGCTGCTGCCGACGGCCACGGCCAGCGCGTCCACCCCCGACTCGGCGACGTACTCCCGCGCCTCCCCCGGGTCGGTACGGGCGCCGGGGGCGTGGGCGTCCAGCGGTGGGCGTACCCGGCCGTCGGGGCCCGCCTTGCCGCCGACCTCGCCCAACTCGGCCTCGATCCACAGGCCTTGGCCGTGCGCCCAGTCGGCGGCGGCACGGGTGGCGGCGAGGTTCTCGGCGTAGGGGAGGTGGGCCGCGTCGTACATCACGGAGCTGAAGCCGGCCTCGGGTGCCTGGCGCAGCAGGTCGTCGCTCTGCACATGGTCGAGGTGGAGGCCGACGGGCACCCCGGCGCGCTCCGCGGTGGCCACGGCGGCCCGCGCCAGCGGCAGCAGCCTGCCGTAGCGGTACTTCACCGCGTTCTCGCTGATCTGGAGGACGACCGGCGCACCGGCCGCCTCGGCGCCCGCGACGACGGCCTCGATGTGTTCCAGGGTGATGACGTTGAACGCGGCGACCGCGGAGTGCGCGGCGGCCGCCTCGGTGATGAGGGTGCCGGTTGCTGCGAGGGGCACGGCCCCTCCTTTCGGTGCACGGGACGACCTGCGGGCCTGGCCAACTCACCTGCCGGAGACCGGAGTTGACGCGAACGGCTCCCTGGAGGCCGGTGGGTCAGGCGGAGGGGAGGATCACGGAGCGGGTGAGGTGGCGCGGCCGGTCCGGGTCGAGACCGCGGGCCGCGGCGACGGCGACGGCCAGCCGCTGGGCGCGCACCAGCTCGGCCAGCGGGTCCAGCTCCCCGGCCACCCACTGCGCCCCGGTGTCCCGCACCTGCTGCTCCAGGCCCTCCGGCGCGGGCCCGAACATCCAGGTGGCGGTGGTGTCGGTGGAGATGCTGATCGGCCCGTGCCGGTACTCCATCGCCGGGTACGCCTCGGTCCAGGCGAGCGCGGCCTCCCGCATCTTCAGCGCGGCCTCCTGCGCCAGCCCGACCGTCCAGCCGCGCCCCAGGAACGTGAACTGGCGGCGCCCCACGAGCCCTTCGGGCAGCGGCTCGGCCAGCGCGGTACGGGCGTCGGCGACCACTGAGCCGTCGTGCAGCCCGAGGTGGGCCCGGAGCAGGGTGAGGCCGGTGGTGGCGAACCGGGTCTGCACCACGGAGCGTTCGTCCGCGAAGTCCAGCACGATCACATCGTCCGCGGCGGACATCACCGGTGTCTCCGGGTCGGCGGTGACGGCGGTGGTGCGGGCGTGGCCGCGCTGGGCGGCGAGCAGGGCCAGTACCTCGGTGGTGGTGCCGGAGCGGGTGAGGGCGAGGACGCGGTCGTAGCGGCGGCCGTCGGGGAACTCGGAGGCGGCGAACGCGTCGGTCTCGCCCTGCCCGGACTGCTCGCGCAGCGCCGCCACGGACTGCGCCATGAACAGCGAGGTGCCGCAGCCGACCACCGCGACCCGCTCGCCGGGCTGCGGCAGCGCCGCGCCGTGCGCCTCGGCCAGGTGCGCGGCGCGCTCCCAGCACTCGGGCTGGCTGCTGAGTTCGTTCTCGACATGGCTCATGCCGTGCCCCACCTCCGACTTGTGATTGTTCCTGCAAGATATCGGGAACTGTCAATCATTTTCAAGCAGTGGTGGTGAGGGGTGGTTGCGCTAGGGTCGCCGGGAGATCGACCATGGAAGAGAGGGTCATGTCCCGGGACGCGCGCTGGAAGTCGCTGCTGGAACTGCTGGTGGAGCGCGGCCGGCTCGACGTCGAGGAGGCCGCCGCCGAGCTGGGGGTGTCCGCGGCCACCATCCGCCGCGACTTCGACCAGCTCGCCGAGCAGCAGATGCTCGTCCGCACCCGCGGCGGCGCCGTCGTCCACGGCGTCTCGTACGAGCTGCCGCTGCGGTACAAGACGGCGCGGCGGGCCTCCGAGAAGCAGCGGATCGCACGTGCGGTGGCCGAGCTGGTCACGCCGGGCGAAGCGGTCGGCCTCACCGGCGGCACCACCACCACCGAAGTGGCCCGCTCCCTCGCCGTCCGCGCCGACCTCGCCACCGGCTCCCCCGCGCTCACCGTCGTCACCAACGCCCTCAACATCGCCAACGAGCTCGCCGTACGCCCCCAGTTCAAAATCGTCCTCACCGGCGGAGTGGCCCGCCCCCAGTCCTACGAGTTGATCGGACCGCTCGCCGACGGGGTGCTCGGGCAGGTCTCGCTGGACGTGGCGGTACTCGGCGTGGTCGGCCTCGACCCGGACCACGGGGCGACCGCCCACGACGAGGCGGAGGCCGCCATCAACCGGCTGCTGTGCGAGCGCGCCGACCGCGTGATCGTCGCCGCCGACTCCAGCAAGCTCGGCCACCGCGCCTTCGCCCGCATCTGCGACACCGAGGACATCGGCACCCTGGTCACCGACAGCGCCGCCGACCAGGCCACCCTCACCCGCTTCGAGGAGGCGGGCCTGACGGTGATCGCGGTCTAGGCCGTGTCGTTGCTGTGAGGCGGTCCCCCTTGCCGCGACCTCCGGCAGACCCGTAGCCTCTTTTTGTGCCGACATTGAACAAACTCGGTCCGAGGGTGTGCGGCCGCCGTCCCGGGACGGACCCGCTCCTTCGGCTGCGCGCCGTCCTCACCGTCTTCTTCGCCCTCGACGGCTTCATCTTCGCGGGCTGGGTCGTCCGCATCCCCGCGATCAAGACGCAGACCGGCGCCTCCGCCAGCGCCCTCGGTCTCGCCCTGCTCGGAGTGTCCGCGGGCGGCGTGATCACCATGATGCTCACCGGCCGCCTCTGCCGCCGCTACGGCAGCCTCCCGCTGACGGTGCTCTGCGCGATCCTGCTGTCCCTCAGCGTCGCCCTGCCGCCCCTGACCCGCTCCGCGCCCCAACTCGGCGCCGTACTCCTGGTGTTCGGCGCCGCGTACGGCGGACTCAACGTCGCCATGAACAGTGCCGCCGTCGACCTGGTGGCCGCCCTGCGGCGCCCGGTGATGCCCAGCTTCCACGCGGCGTTCAGCCTCGGCGGAATGCTGGGCTCGGGGCTCGGCGGGCTGGTCGCCGGGCACCTCTCCCCCACCCGGCACCTGCTCGCCCTCACCGCGACCGGCCTGCTCATCACCGCCCTCGCCCGCCCCGCCCTCCTCCGCCACACCCCACCCGCACCCGTCCGCCCGCCCGAACCCCGCGCGCCCCGGCCGACCGAGCCCGCACGTCCGGCACGCGCCACCCGCGCCACCGTTCTCGTCTTCGGCGTGATCGCCCTCTGCACCGCGTACGGCGAGGGGGCACTGGCCGACTGGGGCGCCCTCCACCTGGAGCAGGACCTGCACGCCCAGCCGGGCCTCGCCGCCGCCGGCTACGCCTGCTTCACCCTCGCCATGACCATCGGCCGGCTCTGCGGCACCACCCTCCTGGAACGGCTGGGCCGCACCCCGCTGCTGGTCGGCGGCGGGCTCACCGCGGCCGCCGGGATGCTCCTCGGCTCACTCGCCCCCGCCACCTGGGCCGCCCTGCTCGGCTTCGGCATCACCGGCCTCGGCCTCGCCAACATCTTCCCGGTGGCCGTAGACCGCGCCGGCGCCCTCACCGGACCCGGCGGAGTGGCCGCGGCCTCCACCCTCGGCTACAGCGGCATGGTGCTCGGGCCGCCCGCGATGGGTTTCATGGCCGACTGGTTCTCCCTGCCCTCGGCCCTCACCAGCGTCGCCGTCCTGGCCGCGGTGGCCGCCGCCATCGGCTGGACCACCCGCCGCGCAGACCCCGCCTGAGCCGCCCCGTGCCGCGACCGGAGCACCGCCCTCAGCCGAGCCAGCCGGGCCGCACCAGCCCCGACTCGTAGGCCAGGACGACCAGTTGGGCGCGGTCCCGGGCGCCCAGCTTGACCATGGTGCGGCTCACATGGGTCTTCGCGGTGAGCGGGCTGACGACCAGCCGGCGGGCGATCTCCTCGTTGGACAGGCCGATCCCCACCAGCGCCATCACCTCCCGCTCCCGCTCGGTGAGCCCGGCCAGCGCACCGTCCTCCGACGGCGCCTTGGACCGCGCCGCGAACTCCGCGATCAGCCGCCGCGTCACCCCCGGCGACAGCAACGCGTCCCCCTCCACCACCGCCCGCACCGCACGCAGCAGTTCCTCCGGCTCGGTGTCCTTGACGAGGAAACCCGAAGCGCCGGAACGGATCGCCTCGAAGACATACTCGTCCAGCTCGAAGGTGGTCAGCATCACCACCCGCACCGCCGCCAGATCCGCCTCCGAGGTGATCCGGCGGGTGGCGGCCAGACCGTCCAGCAGCGGCATCCGGATGTCCATCAGCACCACATCGGGGCGCAGTTCACGCACCAGCCGCACCGCCTCCTCGCCGTCCGCGGCCTCCCCCGCCACCGCGATGTCCGGCTGGGCGTCCAGCAGGGCCCGGAACCCGGCCCTGACCAGCGACTGGTCATCCGCAAGCAGTACCCGGATCAACGGTCCTCCCTGAGCTGCCGCGAGCCGTCCAGCGGCAGCGCCGCCGACACCCGGAAACCGCCGTCCGCGCGCGGCCCCGCCTCGATGGTGCCACCCAGCGCGGCCGCCCGCTCCCGCATTCCGGCCAGCCCGTTGCCGCTGCCACCGGCCTCCTGCCCCGTCGCCGGACCGTCGTCGTCCACCCGCAGCCGCACCTCCCCGGGCCCGTACCGCACCCGGACCCGGGCCCGCCGCGAACCGGAGTGCCGCACCACATTCGTCAGCGCCTCCTGCACGATCCGGAACGCGGCCAGGTCGAGTCCGGGCGGCACCGCCGACGGGGCACCCGGCTCGCGGGCACTGTCCACCTCGACGGTCAGACCCGCACCCCGCGCCTGCTCCACCAGCTCCGGCAACCGGTCCAGACCCGGCGCCGGCGCCCGCGGCGCGTCACCCGGCGTCCGCAGATTGTCGAGCACCTGCCGCACCTCCCCCAGCGCCTCCTTGCTGGCCGCCTTGATGGTGGTCAGCGCGGTACGCGCCTGCTCCCGGTCCGAATCGAGCAACGCCAGCCCCACCCCCGCCTGCACATTGATCACGGAGATGCTGTGCGCCAGTACGTCATGCAGCTCACGGGCGATCCGCAACCGCTCCTCGTCGGCGCGGCGCCGGGCCGCCTGCGCCCGCTCCGCACGCTCCCGCGCCCACTGCTGGCGGCGGTTGAGCGCCAGCTCGGAGACCGCGAGAACCGCCAACACCCAGGCGGCCACGCCGAGTTCCTCGGCCCAGGGCGCCGCATGGTCGTGCGCGGGCGGCAGATAGCGCCACCACCAGTGCCCGATCAGCAGATGCCCCACCCACACCGTCCCGACCGCCGCCCAGGCGGCCCGCCGATGCCCCGCCGCGATCGCCGCGAAGCACCCCACGGCCACCGCGAGGAACACCGGACCGTACGGATACCCGCCCCCGAGGTACAGCAGCACGGCCACCGCCGTCGCCCACACCACCGCCACCGGATGCCTGCGCCGCCACAACAGCACCCCACCGGCGACCAGCAGCAACACCCGGGCGAACACATCCAACGGCGCCCGCTCCGGCTGCCCGTGCGCCGCGAAATGCGACCCGGCCAACATCACCCCGGTCACCACCAACGTCGACACCCACGGCCACCGAACCAGCCAACCGGGCCCCGGCGGCCCGTCGTACGGCATCTCGTGCGGTGTCTGGTGCGGGGGCGTGAACGGCGGCCGGTGGGCGGGGGTCAGGCACCGGGGCCACGGCAGCCCGCCCCGATCCCGGGACCGACCGCCGCCTTCTGGGTTCCGCCGCGCTGCCATACCGCCACGCTAGACGCCCTCCCCCAGCCCGGCGTCCCCCGCGCGCAGTGCGCGGGGCTACTCCCGCGGGAGTACGGGGTGGGGGCGGGTCAGTCGCGGGGGGAGCGCCTGGGGCGGGCCGGCTCCGGCTTGGCGCGCACCAGCCCCACGTCATGGGCGAGTTGGCGCACCGCCTGCACAAAGAAGGCGGAGCGATCCTCGACCACCCGATGGAACTGCCCGAACACCTCGAAGCCGATCAGCCCGAACAACTGCGCCCACGCCGTCACCAACGCGAACACCACCGCGGGCGGCAGATCCGGCGCCAACTCCTCCGCCATCCGCCGCGCCTCCACCCCCGCCTCGTCCCCCAGCCGAGGCTCCGCGATCCCAGGCCCCCGATAGGCGTCCCGCGCCACCTGGACCAACTGCCCCGCGACCCGCGCCGCAGCCGGCACCGTCGACTCCGGCGCCGAATACCCCGGCACCGGCGAACCGTAGATCAGCGCGTACTCATGCGGATGCGCCAGCGCCCACTCCCGCACCGCCACACACACCGCCTCCCACCGCGCCGCCGGACACCGCCCCTCCGGATCCCCCAGCACCGCCTTCTCGTACGCGGCCTCGGCGGAAGCACCGACCGCGTTGTAGGCGTCGACGATGAGGGCGGTCAGCAACTCGTCGCGGCTGGGGAAGTAGCGGTACAGCGCGGAGGACGCCACCCCCAACTCACGTGCCACCGCCCGCAGGGAGAGCTTCGCGGCCCCTTCCTCCGCCAGTTGCCTGCGCGCCTCGGCCTTGATGGCCTCGGTCATCTCCGTCCGGGCCCGCGCCCGAACGCCTCGTGTCGTACTCATGACGCGAGTCTGCCACTGGAGAGCACCGCTCACAAACGAGAGCAGCGCTCTTGCTTTGCGGCTGTCGACGGGTGCACACTGGAGGGAAGCGAGAGCAGTGCTCACAAGCGAGAGCGGCGCTCACTGGGTTAGGCCTGCGTGATCTGGAGCTGCATAACCCGGGGCCTGCACATACGTGAGCGGTGCTCGCCATCGAGAGCACTGGTCGCACCGGAGAGCACCGCTCACCCAAGAGAGCACCGCCAACAACAGGGAGCACCGCTCGCCTTGGAGACCAGCGCTCACCCCCCGAGAGCGCCGCTCACAGTCGAGAACGCCGTTCACCACCGCGAGCACCGTTCACTACCCGGAGCACTGCTCGCATCTCCACCCAGAGCACTGCTCGCAATCAAGCCCACGCACCACGGAGGCCCTCATGTCCCGCTACCTCAAGCCCGGTCGTCCCGACTCGGCCGTCAGCAGTCTCGTCGGGTGGCTGGCCCGGCGAGGGGTGAGTCTGGCGGGCTCGGCGGAGTTGTCCGTACGGGGGCGCAGCAGTGGTGAATGGCGCCGGGTGCCGGTCAATCCGCTGCCGGACGGCGACGGGTTCTATCTGGTGTCGGCGCGCGGGAACGCCGACTGGGTGCGGAACATGCGGGCCGCGGGTGGTGGGCGGCTTCAAGTGGGGCGCCGGGTACGGGAGTTCACGGCGGTGGAGGTGGCGGACGCGGAGAAGCCGGTGGTGCTGCGGCGCTACCTGGACCGGTGGGGGTGGGAGGTGGGCCGCTTCTTCGACGGGTTGACCGCGAGCTCCTCCGACGAGGAACTGCTCGCCTCGGCCGGCCACCACCCGGTGTTCCACGTCACCGTCAAGAGCTAACCCCCTCCGCCGCCGCTCACAACCCATCGGGTGACTTCAACACCCCGCCCCGGCACAGAAGTTGCGTACGACGTGAGCCGCTGCCGCTCCCTGTCCGATCCCCTCCCCTTGCCGCCCCCGGTCCCCCACTCCGTACGAATGGCCGTAGCCCGTAGGCCAGGTCAGCGGTCCAGGGTGTTGAGGGCGCGGCTTACTACGGCGTTGGTGCGGACGAGTTCGCCGACGGTGGTGGAGCCGCGGGTGACGCGGGTGAAGGCGCGCCAGGCCGGGCGGAAACCGGTGAGGACGGCGTGCAGCAGACCGGGGCGCCGTTCGAAGACGGTGAGCAGACGGCGGCCCGCGCTCATCTCCACCCCGAGGCCGGCCTTGATGGCGAAGGCGTAGTTCAGGGCCTGGCGGCGGGCGTCGACGGCGTCCTGGGACTCGGCGATCCGTACCGCCCACTCCCCCGCGAGCCGACCCGACCTGAGAGCGAAGGAGATGCCCTCGCGGGTCCACGGTTCCAGCAGTCCGGCGGCGTCACCGCAGACCAGGACGCGGCCCCGGGACAGCGGGGAGTCGGCGCTGCGGCAGCGGGTGAGGTGGCCGGAGGAGAGGGCGGGTTCGAAACCGGCCAGTCCGAGGCGGCCGATGAAGTCCTCCATATACCGCTTGGTGGCGGCGCCCTCGCCGCGGGCGGAGATGACGCCGACGGTCAGGGTGTCGCCCTTGGGGAAGACCCAGCCGTAGCTGCCGGGCATGGGGCCCCAGTCGATGAGGACCCGCCCCGCCCAGTCCTCGGCGACGCTCGCCGGGACGGGGATCTCCGCCTCCAGACCGAGGTCGACCTGATCGAGCTTGACGCCGACGTGGGCTCCTATACGGCTGGCGCTGCCGTCGGCGCCGACCACGGCGCGGGCCAGCACGGTCTCGCCGCCCTGGAGGACGACGGCGACGGTGCGCCGGTCGGGTACGGCGGCGCCGTGCTGTTCGACGCGGAGAACGGTGGTACCGGTGCGGAGTTCGGCGCCGGCCTTCTGCGCGTGCTCCACCAACTGCCGGTCGAACTCAGGGCGGTTGACCAGTCCGAACAGCATGGAGCGGGAGCGGCGGGTGCGGGTGTAGCGGCCGTCGAGGGAGAAGGTGACGGCGTGCACCCTGTCTTTCAGCGGCAGGTCGAAACCGGGCGGGAGGTTGTCGCGGGTGGGGCCGATGATGCCGCCGCCGCAGGTCTTGTAGCGGGGCAGGTCGGCCTTCTCCAGGAGCAGCACCCGGCGGCCGGCGACCGCGGCAGCGTAGGCCGCTGAGGCCCCTGCGGGACCGGCGCCGATCACCACCACGTCCCAGATGTCCCGGGCTCCGCGGTCGCCGTCACCGCCATCGCCATCGCCCGTGGCGGGGACGACCTCCGCGAACTCGCCGTCTGCGCCGGGAAGTTGGTCGGCGCCGGCTTCACCGTCGGTTGCGCCGGCGGTCTCGCCGTCGCCGTTGGCCTCGGCTGCTTCGGTGCCGTCATCGTGAGTGCCCGCGAGAACGCTGCTCTCGTCGTGAGCACCGCTCTCGGATTCCGTGTGAGCACCGCTCTCGCCGCCGTCCCCACGGTGAGCACCGCTCTCGTCGCGAGCCGTACCCCCGTCGTGAGCACCGCTCTCGTCAAGAGCACTGCTCTCGTCTCCCCCGTGAGCACCGCTCGCAAGGTGAGCACTGCTCTCCCCCCGCACCGCGGCCCCTCGGACTTCAGCCCCGCCGACTTCGGCCCCGCGGACTTCGGCTTCGTCGTCCGCTGCTTCGGTCCTGCCGTCCGGAGTGTTCTCACTGCTCACGTTGGACTACCGCTCCCGATCCGGTTGCCTGGCTCTCTGTGTCCCCGGCATCCTACGGCCGCCGCCACGATGGGCCCCTGTGGGAGGATCATCGGTGCGCATACCGACCCAACCGGCCCTGGTGCGCGCAGGCATATCCCGTCGCACCCCATGGAGAGTGCCCATGTCCACCCAGTCCACTCCGGCGGCCGCCGGGACGCAGTCGATCGCCGAACGGGTCGCCGCGATGATGCCGCGGGCCCGTACGGAACTGGCGGAGCTGGTGGCGTTCCGGTCGGTGGCGGACTTCGAGCAGTTCCCGCGCGATGAGAGCGAGGCGGCGGCCGAGTGGGTGGCGTCCGCGCTGCGCGCCGAGGGCTTCCAGGACGTCGCGCTGCTGGACACCCCCGACGGGACGCAGTCCGTCTACGGAGTGCTGCCGGGTCCCGAGGGCGCACCGACCGTACTGCTCTACGCGCACTACGATGTGCAGCCGCCGCTGGACGAGGAGGCCTGGACGACGCCGCCGTTCGAGCTCACCGAGCGGAACGGCCGCTGGTACGGGCGGGGTGCGGCCGACTGCAAGGGCGGCGTCATCATGCATCTGCTGGCGCTGCGCGCGCTCAAGGCGGACGGCGGGGTGCCGGTCACGGTCAAGGTGATCGCCGAGGGTTCGGAGGAGCAGGGCACCGGCGGACTTGAGCAATACGCGGAGCAGCACCCGGAGTTGCTGCGGGCGGACACCATCGTCATCGGTGACACCGGCAACTTCCGGGTGGGTCTGCCGACGGTGACGTCCACGCTGCGCGGTATGACGTTGGTGCGGGTGCAGGTGGACACCCTGGAGGGCAATCTGCACTCGGGCCAGTTCGGTGGTGCGGCGCCGGACGCGCTGGCGGCGCTGGTGCGGATGCTGGACTCGCTGCGGGCGGAGGACGGTTCGACGGTGGTCGACGGGCTGACCGAGGGGCCCGCGTGGGAGGGACTGCAGTACGCGGAGGAGGACTTCCGGCGGGACGCCAAGGTGCTGGACGGGGTGGAGTTGATCGGTTCGGGCACGGTGGCGGACCGGGTGTGGGCACGGCCCGCGGTGACGGTGCTCGGTATCGACTGCCCGCCGGTGGTGGGTGCCACGCCGTCGGTGCAGGCGGGGGCGCGGGCCCTGGTCAGTCTGCGGGTGCCGCCGGGGGTGGACGCCGCGGAGGCCAACGAACTGCTGATGGCGCACCTGGAGCGGCACACACCGTGGGGTGCCCGGGTCCGGGTCGAACAGGCCGGTCAGGGCCAGCCGTTCAGCGCGGACACGGCGAGCCCGGCGTACGCGGCGATGGCCGAGGCGCTGCGGGTGGCGTACCCGGGTGAGGAGATGCAGTACGCGGGGCAGGGCGGGTCGATTCCGCTGTGCAGCACGCTGGCGGCGCTCTACCCGGAGGCGGAGATCCTGCTGATCGGGCTGAGCGAGCCGGAGGCGCAGATCCATGCGGTGAACGAGAGTGTGTCACCGGAGGAGTTGGAGCGGCTGTCGGTCGCGGAGGCACTGTTCCTGCGGGGGTACGCGAAGGGGCACTGAGGCCCAACTACGCTGCCGCGGTTGCCGGTTGCCCGTCTTGCCTGCTTCCTCGGTGGGATCGGCGGGGGACCCACCGGGCCGGTCGGCTACAGAGCTGTGAGCCACGGGTGACCCGGGTGGACTCGGGCGAGTAGCTCGGCCAGGGTCTCGCGCTGAGTCGGGGTCGGGTCGGAGTCCAGCAGGATGCCCACCGGGCGTCGAGGGCTTCGATCTCGTCGTCCGACAACTCGATGCCACCGCTGGGCAGTTGCTCACCCCTCACACCTCCCGCCCCGCCTCCAGGTAGAGCGGGGTGCCCAAGTGGCGGGCGTTCAGGGCGTGTTGGAGGCGGGTGGCACGGACGGGGGGCAGCATGGTGGTGGCTTCGCGGGGGGTGGCGAAGCGCCAGTCGCGGAGTTCCGGTCCGGGGAGCCGGATGCGGTGGGCGGCGGAGTCGGGCAGTCGGCCACCGTCGAAGAGCAGGCGCAGACCGCCGTGGCCGGGAGGTTCCGGTGCCTCCCAGTCGACCACCAACAGCCTTGGTACCGCGTCCAGTTGGAGGCCGGTCTCCTCGGCGACCTCCCGCATCCCGGCACGCGCCGGCGCCTCGCCCGGTTCCACCACACCGCCGGGGAACTCCCAACCCGCCTTGTACGTGGGGTCGACCAGCAGTACGCGGTCGGCGGCGTCGAAGAGGAGGACTCCGGCGGCCACGGTCTCCCCGGCCGGTTCGGGGGTCTGCACTATGTCGCAGGGGGCGCCGCCGCCCACCGCCTCCGCTATCCGCAGGGCGGCTTCGCGCGGGGTGAGGTGGCCGGTGTCGATGGGGTGGGCGTCGGCGGTGAGCCACCCGGTGAGGGCGGTGCGGTAGAGGGCGAGGGTGGTGCCGGGGGTGGGGCGGCGGGTGGTGGCCCGGGTGCGCAGGATCGTTTCGGCCGGGGTGAGCACCACATGGTGCACGGGTATCCGGCGGGCGGCGAGGGCGCCGAATATCTCGTCGCGGTGCTCCTGCCGCAGCAGTGTCATCGGCACCAGCAGGGGGCCGCCGCCCTCGGCGAGGAGTCCCGCCGCGGTGTCCACCACCAGCCTTCTGAAGACGGGCAGTTCCAGAAGGTCGGTGACCTCGGCGAGGCGTTTGGGCGGCAGCACCTGGGCGAGTGCGCCGCCGATGACCTCGGGGTCGAAGAGCGCGCTGTTCGGGATCAGGTCGATCAGTTCCCGTGCGGTGGTCCTCTTTCCCGCACCGAACGCACCGTTGATCCAGACGATCACGGTTCCCCCTCTTCTGTTGGCCCCCAGAGGCTTGCCCGCAACACCCTGCCACGGAAACCACGCCCTGCTGAGACCGGCGCGACCGGTGACGGGGGACGTGCGCCCGCCACAGGTGCGCTTTGGGTCAGGGCTCGTCGGTTATGACAGGGCGAACCGCCGGGCGGGGCACGGCACTTGGGCCTACCCGGCCTTGGCGAGAGCGAGGCGCAGCACCTCGGTCATCGGTACGTCGACTTCGTCGGGCGTGAGCAAGGGCGCCGGTGCCCTCCCGAACCAGACCTCGGTGACGTCGACGCCGTCGACCGTGTCCACGCGGATGGGATTGTGGGCGGTCCCGATCTCCACCACGGTGACGGTCTGCTCGATCCTCGGCAGCAGGAAGGTGCGCACCAACTCGACGAGCGGGAAGGCCACTTCGGTGTCGTCGATGCCGTGGGCCGCGCAGTAGTCCAGCCAGACGTCCGGCGGATCGCCGTCGTTGAAGCCCCACTTCGACAGCAGGCCGCCGCTGTCCAACGTCAGATACGGCTCGGTCGCCCCGGTCACGGACACCACCTCCGCGAGGACCGTAACGCCCCACTGCGGAGGCTGCGACAGTGCGGTCGAAAAAGCGGGCGTCAGGGGTGACCAGTACGGACCCCGCGCACCGCCCAACAGCCGCCTACGGAACCGGGGTTGCCGCCTCGGCTCCCCGCGCCGCCGCCGCGGCGCCCACCAGTCCGGCGTCCGTCCCCGTACGGGCCGGGGCCACCGTGAGGCGCCGGACGAAGGAGAGCGTGGCGTAGTCCCGCAGGGATCGTCGCAGTGGGGCGAAGAGGACCTCGCCCGCCTTGGCCACTCCGCCGCCGATGACCGCGATGTCGATCTCGACCAGGGTGGCCGTGGCCGCGATTCCCGCCGCGAGGGCCTGCGCGGCACGGGCGAAGGAGGCCGCCGCGACCGGGTCACCGGCGCGCGCCGAAGCGGCCACCGCGGCCGCGGTGCGGTCGCCGTCGGGGCCCGGGTGCCAGCCGTTCTCGACGGCGCGGCGTGCGATGTTGGGCCCGCTGGCGATGCGCTCCACGCAGCCGCGGGCACCGCACGGGCACAGGTCGCCGTCCAGGTCGACGCTGATGTGGCCGATATGGCCGGCGTTCCCGCTGGGCCCCGGGTGGAGCCGCCCGCCGAGGATCAGCCCGCCGCCGACGCCGGTGGAGACCACCATGCACAGCGCGTTGTCATGGCCGCGGGCGGCACCCTGCCAGTGCTCGGCCGCGGTCATCGCGACGCCGTCGCCGACGAGTTCGACCGGCAGCGGCCCGGTGGTCCCCCGGACCCGCTCGACCAGTGGATAGTCGCGCCAGCCGGGCACGTTGACCGGACTGACGGTGCCGGCGGTGGCGTCCACCGGTCCCGCGCTGCCGATACCGACACCGCTGACGCGGGGCCAGAGCGGGGAGGCCACCAGCTCGTCCAGCACCCGCCGCACGGCCTGCATCACCGTGTCACCGTTCTCCCGCGCCGGGGTGGGACGCCGGGTGCGGAGCAGGATCCGGCCCTGGTCGTCGACCAGCGCTCCGGCGATCTTGGTGCCGCCGATGTCCAGCGCGGCGACGAGGTCGGTGTGCATCAGTGTGAGGACTCCTGGTGAAAGGGCAGGCCGGAGATTACGCCGGTCAAGTCTCCCCCGTCACTGACAACGTTGTCCAGGCTCTATGCTCGACGCCACAAGCACAAGGACGACAGGACGAGGACAGGGACATCGTGGCCGACACCGCCCGCCGGGCCGAGAAGCGATACGGCAACCGTCCGACCATGAAGGACGTGGCGGCCCGCGCCGGCGTCGGTCTCAAGACGGTCTCCCGGGTCGTGAACGGCGAACCGGGCGTCACCCCGGACACCGAGCGCCGCGTCCAGGAGGCCATCGAGGCGCTCGGCTTCCGCCGCAACGACAGCGCCCGCGTCCTGCGCAAGGGCCGAACCGCCAGCGTCGGCCTGGTACTTGAGGATCTGGCAGACCCCTTCTACGGGCCGCTGAGCCGCGCCGTGGAGGAGGTGGCGCGGGCGCACGGGGCACTGCTCATCAACGGCTCCAGCGCCGAAGACCCCGAGCGGGAACAGGAGTTGGCGCTCGCCCTGTGCGCACGCCGGGTGGACGGGCTGCTGGTGATCCCCGCCGGGGACGACCACCGCTATCTGGAGCCGGAGATCAGGGCGGGCATAGCCACCGTGTTCGTGGACCGCCCGGCCGGGCGGATCGACGCGGACGCGGTGCTCTCGGACAGCTTCGGCGGCGCCCGCGCCGGGGTGGCGCATCTGGTGGCGCACGGGCACCGGCGGATCGGCTTCATCGGCGACCAGCCGCGGATCCACACCGCCGCGGAGCGGCTGCGCGGCTACCGGGCGGCGATGGAGGACGCGGAGATCCCGGTCCGGGAGGCGTGGATGTCGCTGGGGGCGACCGATCCGGAGCGGGTGCGGCGGGCGGCCGAGGAGATGCTGTCCGCGCCGGAGCCGGTGACGGCGGTCTTCGCGGGGAACAACCGGGTGACGGTGACGGTGGTGCGGGTCCTGGCGGAGTTGCGGCGGCCGGTGGCGCTGGTCGGCTTCGACGACTTCGAGTTGGCGGACCTGCTGGACCCCGGGGTGACGGTGGTCGCGCAGGACCCGGCGCAGTTGGGGCGTACGGCGGCGGAGCGGCTGTTCCGGCGGCTGGACGGGGCGCCGCTGGCACCGGAGCGGGTGGAGATCCCGACGCGGCTGATCACCCGCGGCTCGGGCGAGATCCCCGCCGGGTGACCCGTCCCGGCCGATCAACTCCGGGCGTGCGGGGCGGCGTTCAGCAGGTGGGCAGGCCCGGTACGGGTGCGTCGTTCCGGCCGCCGCGGACGTTGACGACGTTGACGTAGACGCCGCTGTTGCCGCTGTCGTCGTCGGTCTTGGCCCACCACACATTGGTCCACTGGCCGGAGGTCTCGCGGCGGCCGAGATTCTGCTGGCAGAAGAAGTAGTTGGTGCCGCTGTTCAGAGTGCCTACCTTGGTTCCGGAGGCGGTGTAGGAGGCGGCGCGGCGCCAGACCTCGCAGTTGTACTTGCCGCCGCCGATGGCGTGGCAGGCGGCGGGCGGCTCGGGGTCTGAGCCGCCGGTGCGGGTGGGGGTGGGGTGGTGGGTGGCGGAGCGGGTGGGCTGGTCGGGCTTGTCGTGGGTGCGGTCGGGGTCGGGGGTGCCGCCGCCTTCGGAGCTGCCGGTGGAGGGGTGGCCGCGGGTCGGGTGCGGGGATGGGCTCGGGGCGTCGCTCTCCCGGGTGCCGTCGAGGGTGCCGCGGCTGGCGCCGGGGCTGTCTGGAGGTGCGGTGGCGGCCACGGTGGGCTTGTCGTCCCGGTCGCCGAGCAGGGCGACGGCCGTACCGGCGGCGGCGAGCACCGCGATGACGGCGGCCACGGCGAGCAGGACCCGCCCGCGGCGCCGGGAGGCAGGGGCGTCCTGGCCTGGTACGGCGGCGGGCGCGGTGATGGGCTGCGGCACCGGAACGGGCAGCGGTACGGGGACCGGCTGCGCGGCCCAGGTTTCGGCGCCCGGGTCCTGCGGCGGGCCGAAGCCGGGCGGGGGCGGGGGCAGCGGAGTGGTGGGGGCGGTGGCGTCGTGCGGGGCGGGCGCGGTGGTGCGGAGGGCGGTGGTGGGCACATCGCCGTCCTCGCCCGCGGCGACGGCACGCAGCAGCTCGGCGGCGGCCGCGGCGTCCGGGCGGGTCCCCGGGTCCTTCGCCATGAGCTGCCGCAGTACCCCGGTGAGGGGCCCGGCCCGGCGGGGCTCGGGCAGCGGTTCGACCACGATGGCGGTGAGGGTGGACCAGGTGGAGGTGCGGCGGAAGGGCGAGTTGCCCTCGACGGCGGCGTAGAGGGTGGCGCCGAGCGCCCATACGTCGGAGGCGGGGCCCGGGGTGTGGCCCTGGGCGCGTTCCGGGGCGAGGTAGTCGAGGGAGCCGACGAGTTCGCCGCTGCGGGTGAGGTGGGTGCCGGCGCCGTCGCCCGGGTCCTCCATGGCGGCGATACCGAAGTCGGTGAGGACGACGCGGCCGCCGCGTTCCAGCAGGATGTTGCCCGGTTTGACGTCGCGGTGCAGGACTCCGGCGCGGTGGGCGGCGGCGAGCGCGTCCAGTACCTCCGCCCCGAGCGCGGCGGCCTCCAGCGGATCGAGCGTGCCGCGCTCGTTGAGTACGTCGTCGAGGGAGGGGCCGTCGACGAGTTCCATGACGATGAGGGGGCGGCCGTCCTCCTCGGCGATGTCGTACACCGCGACGACGCCGGGGTGGCGGACCCGGGCGGCGGCGCGGGCCTCGCGCTGCATCCGCAGTCTGAGGTCGGCGAGTTCGGGTGCGGCGGCGTCGCTGAAGGTGCGCAGTTCCTTGACGGCGACCTCGCGTGCGAGTGCCTCGTCGCGGGCCCGCCACACGATGCCCATCCCGCCGCGCCCCAGCCGCGCGATGACACGGTACCGGCCGGCCAGCAGCCGGCCGGTGTCCCCGCTCTGTCCGTACTCCCCCGACACGACGCCCCGTTCCTGTGTCCCGTGCGGTCCTGCGAACCCCAGCCTAGGCGAGCTTACGGGGCGGGACTGACGGGGCTGGGTGGGGCGTCCGCCGTGGTGCTAGCGCGCGGTGGTGAGGTGGCCGCGGCGGGCCAGTTGCTGCAGTTCGGGGCGGGTGAGGCCGGTGGCGCGGGTGACCTCGGCGTCGTCCAGGGCACCGCAGACCAGGCCGCGCAGCAGGTAGTTGCTGAGGGCCTTGGCCGTGGCGGGCTCGTCCAGGACGTCGCCGCCGGACTTGTTGACGTAGGCGGCGAGGCGGGACGCGGCGGCCTCGAAGCCCTCGCGGTAGTAGGCGAAGACGGCGGCGTAGCGGGTGGGAAGGTGGCCGGGGTGCATGTCCCAGCCCTGGTAGTAGGCGCGGGCCAGGGCTCGGTTGGTGAGGCCGTGGTGGAGGCGCCAGGCTTGGTGGACCTGGGCGGAGGAGCCGACGGGCAGGACGTTGGTCGAGCCGTCGCAGACCCGGACGCCGGTGCCGGCGGCGGCGACCTGCATGACCTCCTTGGCGAAGTCGGCGGCGGGATGGTCGCTGGCCTGGTATGCGGCGCTGACGCCGAGGCAGGCGCTGTAGTCGAAGGTGCCGTAGTGGAGCCCGGTGGCGCGGCCCTCGGCGGCGTGGATCATGCGGGCGACGGTGGCGCCGCCGTCCGGGCCGATGATGGACTGGCTGGTCTCGATCTGGATCTCGAAGCCGAGCCGTCCGGCCTCCAGCCCGTGCGCCTGCTCGAAGGCTTCGAGGAGCCGTACGAAGGCGGTGATCTGCTCGACGTAGGTGACCTTGGGGAGGGTGAGGACGAGTCCGTCGGGCAGGCCGCCGGCGTTGACGAGTCCGGTGAGGAAGATGTCGAGGGTGCGGATGCCGCGGTCCCGGACCGGGGCCTCCAGGCACTTGATCCGGATCCCCATGTACGGGGCGGTGGTCGGCCCCCCGGTCTCCGGCCGGGAGGTGCCGCCGGCGAAGGCCTGGGCGACGAGTCGGGCCGCGCGGGCCGCCTCGGCGTCCTCCTCGGCGTCGGAGCGGTTGCCGTAGCCGTCCTCGAAGTCGATACGGAGGTCTTCGACGGGCTCGTCCGCCAGCTTGGCGCGGACCCTGCTGTAGACGGGCTCGGCCAACTCGTCACTCAGGCCGAGGACGCGGGCGAACGAGGCGGCGTCCGGGGCGTGTTCGTCCAGGGCGGCCAGTGCCCGGTCGCCCCAGGAGCGGATGGTGTCGGCGTCGAAGTCGTCGGCGGGCACATAGACGGTGTGCACGGGCTGGCGGGTGCCGGGGTCTCCCGGGAAGCGGCGTTCGAGCTCCGCGTCGACCGGTGCGAGGGAGGCGCTGATCTCCTCGGTGACCTTGGCCGCGAGGCTCGTCGCCACCTGCTCTTGCTGACCCATTCCGGCATCCTCCGCATTCTGCTGGACGTCGTGGCGACGTCACGGAGACGTCCTTGGACGTCCTTGAAGGACCGCGATTTTTCCGCACTGCGGAATCAACAATCCGTATAATGAAGTTAAGGGAGCGGCCAGACCGGCGTCAATGGTGCCCGGCACGGGTCGGGGCCGCACGGTGGTGTGCCCGCGCGGCCCCGGTGTCGTATGGGTTGTGGTGGGGGTCAGCCCTTGCGGGTGGTGATCTCCTGGGTGAGTTGGGGGAGGACGGTGAAGAGGTCGCCGACGATGCCGTAGTCGACGAGGTCGA
>NZ_JBHVRR010000017.1:0-116843 GCF_042885635.1 Streptomyces sp. NPDC058045
TGCACAACCTCGCCCTCGCCGGATAGGCAAACGGCCCGCACCACGGCCAACCACGTCCGAGGCGACTCAGAGATCATTTACGGGACAGCCCTTAGGCCCGCTCGGCCTCCTCGATGCCGGGAGCCAGTACCGCGCAGGACGATCGTCGCAGCAGGGCGTACGGCGATGACAGGTGTCAGGCGATGACAGATGTCATGGGGGCTGGTGACAGGTGTGGCTGGCCGGGTCCGGCGCCGCCCGGAGATCGTCGGAGGGTGACTGATCACCTCGCGCGGGCCGGCGTCCCCGATGCCCGCGCCACCCCGCCCGCCGCCGCTGTCGTCGTGGAGGGGGTGTCGTGCGCGTACGGACAGTTCCTCGCCGTCGACGACGTCACCTTCTCCGTGGCGGCGGGGCGGATCCATGCGCTGCTCGGGACGAACGGGGCCGGCAAGACCACGCTGCTGGAGAGCATCCAGGGGTTCCGCCGCCCGACCGAAGGCACCCTGCTGGTGTTCGGCCAGGACCCGTGGCGGCACCGGGCGTCCGTCGCCGGGCGGACCGGCACCATGCTTCAGGAGTCCGGGCTGGTGGACGAGATGACGGTCGGCGGCCAGCTCGGCCTCTGGCAGGGACTCAGCGTCCGCGAGGACTCCGTCGAACGGGTCCTGGAGGTCGTGGGTCTTGACCATCGGCGGCGGACCCCGGTCTCGGTGCTGTCCGGCGGTGAACGCCGGCGGCTCGACTTCGCGATGGCGATCTGGGGCGCCCCGGAACTCATCGTGCTGGACGAGCCGACCACCGGTCTGGACCCGCAGTCCCGCCGGACGATGTGGTCGATCATCCGGGAGCTCAACGCCGCGGGTTCGGCGGTCCTCCTCACCACCCACTATCTGGACGAGGCACAGAACCTGGCCGAGCAGGTGACCATCCTCGACCGCGGCCGGGTCGCGGTCGAAGGCCCGATGACGGAGGTCCTGGCGTCGATCCCCGCCCGGATCGACTTCACGGCCCCGGCGACGGACGAGGCCGTCACCGAGCTCGCCGCCCTGATCCGCGGCGACCTGCACACCACGGACACCGGCGACGGGATCGCGGTGACGATCCGGACCCCGCAGCTCCAGACCGACGTGGGCGCCGTCACGGACTGGTCGCGGGCCCACGAGCTGGCGCTACGGCAGTTCCGCTGCGCACCGGCCTCACTGGAAGAGGTGTTCTTCGGAATGCCGACGGCCGGCACCTCCGCCGCGCCCCGCGGGAGGGCCGTCCGATGACCGATGCGACGCGGAACACGACGCGGAACACACTGACCCGCCCCGCGAGCCCCCTTCGCAAAAGCACAGCGCAGCTCATCCGTGCCCTGGTCGCGGCGGAGATCCGGGTGTTCCTGCGGCAGCCGGTGATGGTCGCGCTCGCGCTGCTGCTCCCGGCCGGGCTGATCGCGATCACCGCGCTCGCCGAGGTGTCCGGCAGCCCGGAGGCGTGGGCGCAGATCGCGGGCCGGAACATGGTCGCCACCCAGTGCATCACCGTCTACTTCGTCGCCCTCAACACGGTCACCGCCCGGCGCCACACCCTCGCCCTGAAGCGCCTGCGCACGACCGCCCTGCCGAGCCTGGGGATCGTCGCGGGGCTGCTCGCGCCGCCGCTGCTGGTGGGCGCGCTCCAGATCGTCGCGGTACTCGCGGGCCTCGTCGCCGTCGGCTCGCCCCCGCCGCAGCACCCCGTGCTCGTCATCGCCTCCGGTGTGCTCGGGATGGCGGTCGCGGCCCTGGCGGGGGTGGCCACGAGCGGGTTCACGGCCACACCGGAGAAGGCCCAGTGGACGATGCTGCCGCTGTTCGTGGCCGCGATGGGCGCCACGGCGATCCTGCCCACGGTCGACGCCGCGGCCGCCGGCGCCGTGCGCACCGTACCGTTGGTGGCCAATGCCCACCTGGCGACGGCAGGATGGCATTCGCGGACGCTGGACGCGGGGCCGGTCACCGTCGACCTGGTCCTCATGGTGGTCTGGATCGCCGTCTTCGCGGTGGTGAGCTGGCGCACCTTCCGATGGGAACGGCGGCACTAAGAGCGTCCGCCACCTACTGGCGGACGCTCTAAGCCGGGGAGCCGATCCACGGGCAGCAGGAAGACCAGGAAGGCAGGAGGGGATGTGAGGGGACGAGGGCCGCAGTCGGGCCGGGACCGTTTCCGCGCCATCGCGGCGTACGTCCACGCGACCCATGTGATCCTCGCGGCCGGGACGGTCATCGCCCCCGCCGTCGCCTTCGCCTTCCGGCCGTCCTCGCCGATCGTCGTCTCCGTGGCGATGCTCGCCGCGGTACTGGTCGGCGTCGGCGCTTCCCTCCTGGTGGCCGCCGAGTTCGCCCCGCACCACCGGCTCACCCGGCGGCTGCGCGGCTCGCGGTCCCGGGCCTGGGCGAGCGGCGGCACCCTGGTCGCCGCGCTGGTCGTCGCCGTGTCGGTCCCGGCCACCGGGCACCCCGTGACGGCGGCGGCGGTCCCGTTGGCCTGGGCGCTGCGGGCCGCGTCCGGCGGGTCGTTCTGGGCGGGCATCATCCGGCTGCTGGCCGCGACACTCGCCGGCGGTGTGGCGGTGTTCGCCGTCGACGCCGGCTGGGAACACGCCCGGGAACCGCTCACCCTGGTCGTCGCGGCCCTGCTCGCCCTGGGCGTCCTCGGCCAGGACTCCATCTACTCCCTGGCGATCGAGCTGGACGACCTGCGGTCCCGCGAGGCGGAGCGGGCCGTCCTCACCGAGCGGAAGCGGTTCGCGGGCGATCTGCACGACATCCAGGGCCAGCACCTCGGACTGATCACCGTCGAGGCCGAACTCGTCCGCAGGCTCATCGCCCGGGCCGACTACGCGGCCGCCACCCGGCACGCCGAACGCATCCAGGCCACCACCCTCGAAGCGCTGGACGAGATGCGCCGAGTCGTCCACGCCAACCGCGAGGTCCGCCTGGACGAGGAGATCGCGAACGCGGTCCGGGTGCTGCGGGCCGCCGGCATCACCGCGGAGCACGACCTGACGGGCCGGTCCGGGACCGACGCCGGGACCGACCGCCTTCTCGGCCTGACGGTGCGGGAGGCGATCACCAACATCCTCAAGCACACCCACGCCGACCGGTGCGCCATCACCACACGGCAGCGGGAACGCGCCGGCCGGGACGGCATCGCCCTGACCGTCACCGATTCCGGCCCGCCCGCCACCGCGCCCCGCGACCCCTCGGGCACCGGACTGAGCACGCTCGCCGAGCGCTATCGCCGACTGGGGGGCGAGCTCCACTTCACCGGCGGCGACGGCGACGGTGGCGGACGGCTCGCCGGCTGGCTCCCGGTGTCCGGCCCGAACGCGAACGGAGACACCGTATGAAGCCCATCCGAGTCGTCCTCGCCGACGACGAGTTGCTGCTGCGCGAGGCCATCGTCACCTTGCTCGGTCTGGAGGACGACCTCGACATCGTCGGCACGGCCCAGGACGGCGAGGAAGCCCTCGCGGTCATCGCACGGACCCGGCCCGATGTGGCCGTGCTCGACCTGGAGATGCCGAAACTCGACGGGCTCGAAGCCACCGCCGCCGTCCGCACCGCGTACGCCGGCACCCGCGTCGTCCTGCTCACCCGGCACGCGCGGCCCGCCGTACTGCGCCGCGCGCTCGACGCCGGCGCGCTGGCCTTCGTCACCAAGGCCACCTCGGTCAAGGAACTCCCGCACATCCTCCGCACCGTCCACGACGGCGGCCGCTACGTCGACGGCTCGGTCGCCACCGCGGCGCTGAGCGAGAGCGACTGCCCGCTCACCGACCGCGAGATCGAGGTCCTCAGGGAAGCCCTGGACGGAGCGACGATCCGCGTCATCGCGGAACGCACCCACCTCGCCCCCGGCACCGTACGGAACTACCTCTCCACCGCCATGACCAAGCTCAACGCCGAAACCCGGGTCGCCGCCGCCAGAACAGCCTGGAACGAAGGCTGGATCTGACGAGGGCTGGAACTGGTGCCGTCAGGAGGTGTCACTGGCCGGTGATGGTCTTCTCAAGGAGGCGGGTGAGGATCGACTCGGCATGAGTCCACAGCAGGGCACCGCCGATCCCCGGCACGACATGATGACGAGCACCGGGCACACGGGCAGCGAGCAGTGCTCCGTCATCGGGCGAGTGGCTGGTGTCCCGCTCGCCGTACCAGATGTCGACGGGGACAGCGATCGCGTCAAGGGCGAACGGCCACCGCCCCATCGCCAGGACCGTGTCACGGGCGTAGCCGGCGCCACCTTGAGTAAATCCCTCGCCCAAGGCCCTGCGGTAACCAGCCGCGAAACCAGGATCCTGGTACACGGCAAGGTCACACCCCGGGCTCCCGGCCATGACCATGTCCCACATCGCATCCGCGGTAAAGCCGGCGAAAAACTCCTCGGCGCCAGCCGGATCGCACTCGGTCCGCTCGACGAGACCACGCAGGTCCGCGTTCAGAGCCGAAGCGAACTCCGGCCTGGCGACCTCGTCCGCACCGGAGACGACCGCCAGTGCCGAGGCGACCCCCTCCGCAGCGCAGGCAAGAGCGAAGGGCGCGCCTTGCGAATTCCCGACCACGACAGGCCGCCCCAGCCCCCGCCGCACACAGAGCTGGCGCATATCTCCGGCGAAGTCGGAGAAGGTCCGCCCAGGGGCGGGCGTCGAGACACCGAGACCCGGACGATCCACAGAGACAAGACGCACGCCGAGCGCCTCGACAACGCCCGCGCCGAATCCGAGCCACCGGCTCGTGGCCGCACCAGGACATAACAGAACAGGCGCCCCGTCCAACGGCCCCCACTCCGCCCAGCCGAGCAGCCGCCCATCAGACAGAGCACTCTCACCCAGCCGGGCGGGAACGTCGGTGTATCCAGTCATGATCACCATCATGGCCATGGACCTGAAGTCCCGCACCCGACTTTCACCATGGCCTCGAACAGGGCGAACAGGGCGAACGCCGTCTGATACGGCCTGGTCACCGGCGGCGCCACTTCGGGATGCCGGCCGCGGTTCGGAACACGAAGTACGCGACCGTCGCGCCCACCACCATCCACCGCCAGCGCTCGGGGACCCGGTCGGGGAAGAGTACGAACACCAGCAGCGCGACCGCGCCGATCTGCGACACCGACGCGAGCAGCTCGCGCGCGGGAGTCGAAGCCGGCCCGACGCCCAACATGTCGACCGCCAGGCTCTGTTCACCCCGAGGTTCACGCGCCTGCTCGTCATCCGCCCATCTCGTCATGTGTGAACCGTCTCAACGCCGGGAGCGCCGGAACAGGCACAAGCGTCACTGGCTGGATGACATCTGTCATCGAACGAATCCCCTGAATCCCCTGAATCCCCCGAATCCCCCTGGCGGTGATCCCGCGGTATCCGGCCATGTCCGATGCCTTCATGCCATTCGCCGCCAACCCGCCCCCGACACCGCTGAGCCGCCGCTACACAGGAAGATCGGGGTGGCGTGCCGCCGCCCCTGGAAGCGGGGGAGCGATGGCAGTACGTCGACGGCGCCGGCGCTTGAAGAAGCGGACGCGCAGGCAACTTCAGGGCTGGGCCGCCGTGTTGGCGGTGGCTGCCGCGGTGTGGGTGACCACGCACTGGGCGGCGGTGTGGCCCGTTCTGGTGGCCGTGCTCGCCGTCGCCGTGGTGGTCGGAGCCGGCTGGGCGCTGCTGCGGAGGCACCGTGTCGCGGTCGCCCAGGACCGCGCGTGGCGGGCCCAAGAGGAGGCCAGAGCACGGGAGTTGTCGATGGCGGAGGTCGACGCCCTGTCGTGGCAGGAGTTCGAGACCTACGTCGCCGAGTTGTGCCGGCGGGACGGCTGCACCAAGGTCGTCGTCAGCGGAAAGAGCGGCGACCTGGGAGCGGATGTCGTCGGCTACCTGGCCGACGGCCGCAAGCTGGTCGTCCAGTGCAAGAAGTACGCGCCGCACCGGAGCGTGTCCTCGCAGGACATGCAGAAGTTCGTCGGCACCGCCCGTCTCGAACACGGCGCCGATGTCGCCCTGTTCGTCGCCACCTGCCGCACCTTCACCAAGGCCGCACAGGGCCTGGCGCTGCGCCAGGACATCGTGGCCCTGCATCGCGACCTGCTGGGCTCCTGGGTCAAGGGCGCCCACCTGGAATCCTTGATCCCGCTGAACGGCAGCGGTACCGGAACCAGAGGGCGCCCTTCTGCCCGACCGTGACAACTCCGGGCCGGGGCCGGGGAGTTCGCCCGGATCGTTCGAAGTTGGGGAAGTCGGCGAAGGGCAGGGCGGCGTCCGTCGCCCGCCGGTCGAACGGGCGGCGCCCCCGTGGTTGACGCGCGTAGCGGAATACCTCATTCTGAGCATCGGCCACCACTGGGTGAGCCGTGGTCGCTCCTTTCGGGCGGTGGTCGGGAGGCCGGAGTGCTCAGAGGTACGGCACGTAGGATCCGCTTAGATGTCATGGGCATGACTTCGCCCTCGCGCGCGGCTGGCCGCCGTCGTCACAACGGCCGTCGCCACACGGACGCGCAAGCTCGTCGCCCGGCACCGGTTGCCGTACCTCACCGCCCGCGCCGGCGCACACATCCCGCTCGTGCGCCCGGACCGCCGAGTCGGCCACGGGGCTGAGTCTCCCCGGCGATCTCTGGAATTCGCCGGGAATCACGCACGTATGGGGCATTCCCCCGGTTTGCTTTTCCTTCCCGGAGGAAACCGCGGTTCGAATTTCGGCGATGTCGTGCGCATAAACGGCAGGTGAATTGCTGACCGGGGTGTGCGGTGAGGGAATTCCGTACGCCTTGACTGCCGTTTGACCTGCGGAACTATCCACGCCAAACCTGCCTGGCGAGGAACCTGCCGGGGCAAATAGGACGTTCTCCCCGGCCGAATTCCCTCTACAATTCCTTTACCTGAGAATCTCGTGTGGCATGGCTTTGTTCTGTCACACTCCCACTATCTGTCCACCTGGCAGATCCTCTTGTACGGAAGGGGTATCACCCGTGCTTTCCAGACTGTCGATAAGAACCGCAGTCGCCGCTCTCGCTGTCACCGGGTTGCTCGCCACCGCGCCCACGGTGATGGCGTCCCCCGAGCAGTCGCCGGCAGCCGCGGCGGCGGCCGCCAAGTCACCGTCCGCCGGTGTCAGCGTGAAGATGGCGGACAAGGTCGCCGACCGCCTCGGTGGCAGTCGCCGAGCGCTGATAGACGCCGTCTCCGCCGACGTCCTCTCCCGCGCCCACGACGCCAAGGGCCTCGCCCCGAAGGCCGCTGTCAGCAAACTCGCCGACCAGGGCCGCAAGGTCGTCGTCGACGTGCGCACCGTCTCGTCCGGCTGGGCCCGCGGTGTCGCGTACGTCGAAGCGTCGCGCAAGCAGCACGGCTCGCCGGAAGGCTGGCTCTACATCGCCCACCGCACGAACGGGCGTTGGGTCGCCGGCCTCGAAGGCGACCGGGAGTTCGCCGGCTTCGTGGACAAGTCCCCGCTGGTCGGCAAGACGGAACGGCCGACGCTGTCCGCCTACGCGCATCACAAGGACACGCAGAAGCAGCCGTTGCCGCAGAACCAGGCGGCGACCGGGCAGAAGCAGGGGGCGCCGATCCGGACCCTGGCCAACACCAACGGGCTGCTGCTGCCGTGGATGCCCGACTACTACATGACCCTGACGGGCGGCCCGCACGCCGACAACGGTGCGACCGGCTACTGGAGCAGCCTCGACTTCGCCGGCGGCAACGCCAGCGGCCGCATCCGTTCCTCCCGTGAAGGTACGGCGACCTCGATGTGCGGTGCCGGCGGCGGCTGGACCCGGGTGATCCACCCGGGCGGCTTCTCGACGGACTACTACCACATGTGGAACGCGACGTACTACAACGGGACTTGGGTCCCCAGCAGCGCCCTGCTCGGCAACATCGGCACCGACACCTGCGCCGGCGGTTCCGCGAGCGGAGCCCATGTGCACTGGAGCCTGCGCACGTACGACGCCAACTACAACGGCCAGTTCACCTGGCTGAACGGCCGCACCATCGGCGGCTGGACCTGGTGGAACGGCAACAGCCAGTACAACGGCTGCGCCACCCGCGCCGGCTACACCGCCTGCCCCGGCACAGCGATCTACAACCGCACAAGCTGACCCCGCCCCACCCCTCCGCACCCGGCCCCCCAGCCGGGTGCGGAGCTGCAACTAGCGTGCGGTGGCCGGGAGTTCGGGGCGAGGGGTGATCGGTGTGAGCACACCGAGGCGGTCCTCGATCCGCTGAGCGGCGGCCAGGCACAGGTCCTCCCGGAACGCGCGCCCGATGATCTGCACACCGGACGGCAGCCCGTCGACGACTCCGGTCGGTACGGCGACCGCGGGTACGCCCACGAAGCTGGTCACCGTGCACAGGCGCATCCCCTGGGCCACTCGTTCCCGTCCCGCCGCGTCGCGTGACTCCAGGCCCGGCTCGACGGGCGGCTCGGTGAACACCGGCCCGAGCAGCAGCGGGTACTCGTCGAGGAACTCCGCCCAGGAGCGGCGGATGCCGAGCCAGATCCCCATCAGCTTCATCAGCTCCGCCGCACTCGCGGCCGGAGTCTTCTCCATGGCGGCCTGAAGATAGCGGTCGCCGCCTTCGCCGAGCAGCTTCCGCACCGCCGGCCAGGTCGGCGCGAATTCGGTCACGGTGATCCGGCCGTATGCCTCGATCGCCTCGTCCAGCCGCGGCACATCCGCCAACTCCCGTACGTCGTACCCCGCTTCGCGCAGCGCGTCCGCCGCCGCCGCGACGGCCCCGCGGACCGTGGGGTGGACGCCGTGGCCACCTGGGTCGGCGACCAGCGCGACCTTGATGGGCCCCGGCAGCGGTTCGCCGTAGCGGGGCACGGGTACCGCTCGCGGGTCCCGCGGATCGGTCCCGGCCAGCGCCTCGTACGCCAGCCGCAGGTCGGCGACCGTACGGGCCAGGGGGCCGTCGGTGACCAGCGTCTGTGCGGCCGGTCCCGGGTCGTCCGGGCCGAGGACGCGGTGGTCGGCGGGGAACCGCCCGGGGGTCGGCTTCAGCCCCGCCACCCCGCAGAACGAGGCCGGGATGCGTACGGATCCGCCGGAGTCGTTGCCGAGTCCGAGTGCGGCCATGCCGGTGGCGACGGCCACTCCGTCACCGCCGCTGCTGCCGCCCGGGGTCCGGCTCCGGTCCCACGGGTTGACGGTGTCGCCGAACAACTCGCTGCGGGTGTGCATCCCGGCCAGGACCAGGGTGGGCATATTGCTGTGGCCGATCGGTACGGCCCCCGCCGCGCGGAGCCGGGCCACCGGGGGCGCGTCGGCCGGGGCCACCAGGTCGCGGAAGCGTGCCGTGCCGAGGGTGGTCGGCACACCTTCGACGGCGGTGGTCTCCTTCACCGTGAAGGGCACCCCGGCCAGCGGCCCGAGCTCTTCGCCCGCTGCCCGCCGCCGGTCCGTGTGCGCGGCGGCCTCGCGGGCTCGCCCGGCCAACAGCTGGGTGACCGCGTTGACTTGTGGGTTGACCTCGGCGATGCGCTCCAGGTGGCTGTCGACCAGCTCGGCCGCCGATATCTCTCCGCCGCGGACCGCCTCCGCCTGGTCGGCGGCCGTCCATGCCCACAGGGCGTTCTGCCTGATCATCGCGCTTCCCCTCCACCTGCCGACGTCCTTGTGGCGGAACCATAGCCCGGAAGCGATACGATCGTATCGGAATAAGGAGCTGACCGATCATGCCCAAACAGGTCGACTACGAGAGCCGCCGCCGCCGGATCGCCGAGGCCGTCTGCCTCCTCGCCGACGCACACGGGCCGGAGGGGGTGAGTATGCGCGACGTCGCCGCCCGCGCGCAGGTCTCCCTGGGTGCCGTTCAGCGCTGCTTCCGCAGCAAGGGGGAGATGCTGCGCTTCGCTGTCGGCCATGTCGGTGACCGCGTCACCGAACGGGTGCGGGCCCGACTGGCCGCGAGCCCGGCGCAGTCGGCTGCCACGGCTCTGGGGTGCGCGGTCGACGAGATCGCGCTGCTCCGTGTGGAACACCGTGCCGAAGCGCGGATCTGGCTGGCGTTCGTCGCCCAGGCCGCCGTCAGCGAGCCACTGGCCGGCCCGCTGAGGAGCGGCTATGCGGCCCTCCAGGATCTCCTGGTGTGTCTCATCTCGGAGGCCGCCGAGGGCAGTTGGGCCGACGTGGGCGCCACGCCGCCCGACCCGCGGCGCGAGGCCCGTACCCTGCTCGCCCTCGCCGACGGACTCACCACTCAGGTACTCATCGGCCACCTGGCCGAAGGGCAAGCTGAGGAAGTCCTGGACGCGCATCTGTCCGGCCTCTGGGAACGCCTCGGCGCCACCACCGATCCCCGAAGGGTCGGCTGACGCTCACCTCGCCACAGCGCTACCCCCGCCGGGTATCCGAGGTGATCGCCGTTGACTAGATACCCCCATGGGGTATAGCTTCAGTTCATCGGTACCCCCAGGGGGTACGTGCGCGAGAGGGGATGCGTGTCTGATGAATGCCGCAGGACGACTGGCGCTCTACGGTGCGGGGCTGGCGATCGCGTTCACCGGAGCGCTCGGTATCTCCGCCGTGGCGGTGCCCGACAGTGTGGTCGCGGACTGGAAGAAGGACAGGGCCGAGGAGAGCCACGGCGGCCACGGTGACACGGCGGACAAGAAGCCGTCGATGCCGATGGGCACGCCCGCCGGGCTGTCGGTGTCCGCCGGCGGCTATGCGCTGACCTCCGTGAGAACGCCCCAAGAGGCAGGCCACAAGGGCGAGTTGAGCTTCCAAATCCAGAACAAGGCGGGTGCCCCGCTGCTCGGGTACGCGATCGCGCACGAGAAGCGGCTGCACCTCATCGTGGTGCGTTCCGACGGCACCCGGTTCCGTCATGTGCACCCCACGCTCGACCAGGCCACCGGCACCTGGTCGATCCCGTGGCAGTGGGACGCGGCGGGGACGTACCGGATCTACGCGGACTTCACCCCCGAGGGCGGCTCCGGCGGGCTGACGCTGACCAGCACGGTCGAGGTCGGCGGCCGGTTCACCCCGGACCCGGCCACGAAGGTGCGGGCGACCGACGAGGTCGACGGGTTCACGGCTTCCGTCGACGGTGAGCTCGTCGCCGGGCGGAGCAGTGAACTGACCGTCAAGATCACCCGCGATGGGAAGCCCGTCACCGCCTTGCAGCCCTACCTCGGGGCGTACGGACATCTGGTCGCGCTGCGTGCGGGGGACCTCGCCTATCTGCATGTACACGCGCAGGGCGAGGAGCCGTCGGCCGGGGAGACGACCGGTCCCGAGATCGCGTTCGGCGCCGAGACGCCCAGCGCGGGCCGCTATCTGCTGTACCTGGACTTCAAGGTGGACGGCAAGGTGCACACCGCCGGGTTCGTCCTCGACGCCACCCGCGGGGACGGCGACGGCGCCCATACCGACACCGGCACCCATGACACGGGCTCCCACGGCCACTGAACCGAACTGGTCTGCGCGCCGGACGAGTTGAGAGAAGGATTGCGATGAGCACAACAGCGCCGCCCGCCGGGGGGCCGAGCGTCGAGCTGGACATCGGTGGGATGACCTGCGCCTCCTGCGCGATGCGTATCGAGAAGAAGCTGAACAAGCTCGACGGCATCGCCGCGACGGTGAACTACGCCACCGAGAAGGCCAAGGTGACCGTCCCCGAGGGCTACGATCCGGCGCTGCTGATCGCCGTGGTCGAGAAGACCGGCTACACGGCCGCCCTGCCCCTCCCTAAGCCGACGCAGGAGCCTGACGTATCGGGCCAGGGCCAAGGCCAAGGCCCGGACGGGGCCGACAACCCCGAGCTGACCTCGCTGCGCAACCGTCTGATCGCCTCGGTCCTGCTGACGGTCCCCGTCATCGCCATGGCCATGATCCCGGCGCTGCAGTTCACCAACTGGCAGTGGGCGTCGCTGACGCTCGCGGCGCCGGTGATCGTATGGGCCGCGCTGCCGTTCCACCGGGCCGCGTGGACGAACCTCAAGCACGCCACCGCGACCATGGACACGCTGATATCCATGGGCACCATCGCGGCGTTCCTGTGGTCGCTGTACGCGCTGTTCTTCGGCACGGCCGGGACGCCGGGGATGAAGCACCCCTTCGAGTTGACGCTCGCGCCCTCCGACGGCGCCTCCAACATCTACCTCGAAGTGGCCGCGGGCGTCACGATGTTCATCCTCGCCGGCCGCTACTTCGAGAAGCGCTCCAAGCGGCAGGCCGGCGCCGCGCTGCGGGCCCTGCTCGAACTCGGCGCGAAGGAGGTGTCGGTGCTGCGCGGCGGCGCCGAGACGAAGATCCCGGTCGAAGACCTCGGCGCGGGCGACGAGTTCGTCGTCCGCCCCGGCGAGAAGATCGCCACCGACGGGATCGTGGTCTCGGGCACCTCCGCGGTCGACGTATCGATGCTCACGGGGGAGTCCGTCCCCGTCGAGGTCGGTGCGGGGGACCCGGTCACCGGCGCCACCGTGAACGCCGGCGGCCGCCTGGTGGTACGCGCCACCCGCGTCGGGGCGGACACCCAACTCGCCCAGATGGCAAGGCTCGTGGAGGACGCGCAGACCGGCAAGGCCGAGGTGCAGCGGCTCGCCGACAAGGTGTCCGGGGTGTTCGTCCCCGTCGTCATCGCCATCGCCGTCGCCGCCCTGGGCGCCTGGCTGGGCGCCGGTTTCCCGGTGACCGCCGCCTTCACCGCCGCCGTCGCGGTACTCGTCGTCGCCTGCCCCTGCGCACTGGGTCTGGCCACCCCGACCGCCCTGCTGGTCGGCACCGGCCGGGGCGCGCAGATGGGCGTCCTGATCAAGGGCCCGGAGGTCCTGGAATCCACCCGCAAGGTCGACACCGTCGTCCTCGACAAGACCGGCACCGTCACCACCGGGAAGATGACCCTGGTCGACGTGGTCGCCGAACAGGGCACCGACCGGGGCGAGTTGCTGCGCCTGGCCGGCGCGCTGGAGAACTCCTCCGAGCACCCCATCGCCCAGGCCGTCGCCCTCGCCGCCACTCAGGAGTCCGGCCCGCTGCCCGTACCGGAGGACTTCGCCAACGTCGAAGGCAACGGCGTGCAGGGCGTCGTGGACGGGCACGCCGTGCTCGTGGGCCGCGTATCACTGCTCGCCGAATGGTCCCTGCACCTCGGCCCGGAGACCGCCGCGGCCAAGACGCGCGCCGAGAACGAGGGCAGGACCGTCGTCGCGGTCGGCTGGGACGGCGAGGCCCGGGGCGTGCTGATGGTCGCCGACACCGTCAAGCCGACCAGCGCCGCGGCCGTCACCCGACTCAAGGACCTCGGTCTGACCCCGGTCCTGCTGACCGGCGACAACGAGGCCGTGGCCCGGCAGATCGCCACCGAGGTGGGCATCGACGAAGTGATCGCCGAGGTCCTCCCCAAGGACAAGGCCGACGTCGTCTCCCGCTTGCAAAGCGAGGGCAGGACCGTGGCGATGGTCGGTGACGGCGTCAACGACGCTCCGGCCCTCGCCCAGGCCGACCTGGGCCTCGCCATGGGAACGGGCACCGATGTGGCGATCGAGGCGTCCGACATCACCCTGGTCCGCGGCGACCTGCTCAGCGCGGTCGACGCGATCCGCCTGTCCCGCCAGACGCTCAGCACCATCAAGTCCAACCTCTTCTGGGCCTTCGCCTACAACGTCGCCGCGATCCCGGTCGCCGCACTCGGCCTGCTGAACCCGATGCTCGCCGGCGCCGCCATGGCCCTGTCCAGCGTCTTCGTCGTCGGCAACAGCCTGCGCCTGCGCCGGTTCAGGACCATCACCACCGAGACCGCCTGACTCCGCTGCGGGACCCGGCCGGGCGCCACGCTCACCCGAGCGTGGCGCCCGCGTCGGCCTCGTAGGTGAGGAAGACCGCGCCACTCTTGAGGACCGTGTGGTCGGTGAGGCTCCAGGCGCGCGGGTCGAAGGCGGCCCGGCGGGAGAACAGCGGGATGCCGTCACCGATGGTCAGCGGGCCGACCTTGAGGATCAGGGTGTCGATCTCGGTGTACAGGGAGCCCGCGAGCTCGGCGCCGCCCACCAGCCAAATGTCCTTGCCCGCTTGCTGCTTGAGCTCGCGCACGGTCGCCACCGGGTCGTCGGCGACCAGTTCGACGGCCGGGTCGGGGGCCTCCGTCAGAGTGCGGGAGAACACCAGGTGACGCAGGTGGGGGAAGGCGTCGGGCACTCCGGCCGCAAGCCCGATCTCATAGCTGCGCCGCCCCTCCAGCACGGTGTCGAAGCGCGTGCCCGCGGAGGTGACGGACAGTGCCTGCCGGGCCTGGACCGGCAGTGTCTCCGGGTACTCGGCCACGAGGTGGCGGATGTAGTCCTCCGGTATGGGCCAGAACCCGTTCGGGCCGGTGGGGTCGGCGCCGTCCGGGCCCGCGATGAAGCCGTCGAGCGTGGTGGCGACGTAGTGGACGAGTCTGCGCATATCGGGTCCTTCCCCTGGTCATGCTGTCGCGGTGCGGCCTCCCAGCCGCCGGACGGCGTGCCGGAGTACGAGGCCACGGAGTGATCATGGCACCCGACCGGCGACGCGAGCACCGTCTCGGGCGAGCTGGTCCTCGCCGAGACGGAGACTCAACCGTCACACCGCCGGACACCGCGAACGAGACGGGCTCGGCGGCCAACCTCTCCCAGAGACCACGGGCACGCACCAGCAACAGATCAACCCCCATGTCCCGAGCCTGCCGCAAGCCTGCCGTAAGAGACCGCGGACGGCGCGTGGTCGGGGGCGGCGTAATTCGATTGCGCCCCGGGGTCGTGTGCTGCATGGTGCGACGAGCAATCCGCGACGAGTAATCCGCAGGCCCCCGCGAGGAGACATCACATGCGCCGACTTTCCGAGTTCCCGAAGGTCCTTCCCACCTCTTCAGAGAACCGGAACGTCAGTGCACACCGAACCGCACACCTCGACGGGCGCCCGCACCCACGCCCGCACCGTCTCCGCGCCGACCGCGGCTGACTCCCTCAACCTGGGCATCCTCGCCCATGTCGACGCCGGCAAGACGAGCCTCACCGAACGGCTTCTGCACTTCGCCGGTGTCGTCGACGAGATCGGCAGCGTCGACGCGGGAAGCACCCGCACCGACAGCCTCGCGCTGGAACGCCGCCGCGGGATCACCATCAAGTCCGCCGTCGTGTCGTTCCCGCTCGGCGGCCGTACGGTCAACCTCATCGACACCCCCGGGCACCCCGACTTCATCGCCGAGGTGGAGCGGGTCCTCGGTGTGCTCGACGGTGCCGTGCTGGTGGTGTCGGCCGTCGAGGGCGTCCAGGCGCAGACCCGTGTCCTGATGCGGGCGCTGCGGCGCCTGCGTATCCCCACCCTGATCTTCGTCAACAAGATCGACCGCAGGGGAGCCGGGGACACCGACCTGCTCCGCTCCCTCGGCGACAAGCTCACCCCCGCCCTCGCCCCCCTGGGAACGGTGACCGACGCCGGCCTGCCCGCCGCCGCGTTCCACCCGTACCCAGACGGAGACGCGTCGCCCGACCGGGACGCGGGCTTCGCCGATCGCCTCGGGCAGTGCCTCGCGGAGCAGGACGACGCCGTGCTGTCGGCGTACCTGGACGCCCTGCCGCACCCCCTGCCCGCCGCCCGGCTGCGACGGGAACTCCTGCGTCAGACCCAACAGGCCCTGATCCACCCGGTGTTCTTCGGTTCCGCCATCACGGGCGCCGGTATCGACGCCCTCGCCCGCGGCGTCGGGGACCTGCTGCCGCGCGCCGGTGGAGACCCGGACGGTCCGGTGTCGGGCACGGTCTTCAAGGTCGAACGGGGCGCCCGCGGGGAACGGACCGCGTACCTCAGACTGTTCGACGGAACGGTGCGCGTACGCGACCAGGTGACCCTCCGGCAGGGTCAGGGGACGACCCGCGAGGGCAGGGTGACCGGGGTGCGGGTGTGCACGGACGGCACGGCCGCCCGCACCGGGAAGGTCGTGGCCGGGCAGATCGGCCGGCTCCACGGCCTCACCGACGTACGGGTGGGAGACACGCTCGGCGAGCCCGGACCGCGTACCACGGCGGGCCTCCACTTCGCCCCGCCCACCCTGGAGACCGTCGTCGAACCGGCCCGCCCCGGCGACCGCTCGGCCCTGCACACCGCGCTCGTCCAACTCGCCGAGCAGGACCCGCTGATCGGGCTGCGGCACGACGACATCCGCCGCGAGATCTCCCTCTCGCTGTACGGGGAGGTGCAGAAGGAGGTCATCGGGACGACGCTCGCCGAGGAATACGGGCTGCCCGTCTCGTTCTCCGCGACGACCACCATCCACCAGGAGCACGTCGACGGCGTCGGACAGGCACACGAAACGATGGGCGAGGACGGCAACCCCTTCTTCGCGACCGTCGGACTGCGCGTGGAACCGGGCCGGGCGGACGGCGGTGTGGACTACCGGCTCGACGTCGAACTCGGCTCGATGCCCTACGCGTTCATGCGCGCGGTGGAGGACACCGTCCGCGACACCCTCCGCCAGGGCCTGTACGGCTGGGAGGTGAGCGACTGCGCCGTCACGATGACGCATTCCGGATTCAACTCCATCCTGAGCACCGCCGGAGACTTCCGCCGCCTCACCCCGCTGGTCCTGATGACCGCCCTGCGCCGGGCCGGGACGACGGTACGGGAGCCGATGCACGACTTCCGCCTCGAAGTCCCCACCCGCGCACTCGGCCAGCTCCTGCCACTCCTGGCCCGACTGGGTGCGGTGCCCACCGCACCCCAGGCCGAGCGGTACGGCTACCTGCTGACCGGGGAGATCCCGGCGGCCTCCGTCCACACCCTGGAACGCCGGCTCCCCGGCCTCACCGGCGGCGAGGGGATGTGGGAATCCTGGTTCGCCCGCCACCGCCCGGTGACCACCACCCACCGCCCCCCGACCCGCCCCCGCACCGACCACAACCCCCTGCACCGCCGTGAGTACCTGCTCCACGTCGTACGCAGGGTGTGACCCCCGGGACCTTCAACTATCGGGCCGGGTCGGCATGGTCGCCGAGTTGGACCCCGACATCCAAGGCGCCCGCCGCCGCCAACACCCCAACGGCGCCGTCGACCTCGTCGAAGCCGTGCTCTGCGTCGCCGATGAGGAACTGACCATGATCCAGCGCCGGTACGCCACCTACCTCGGCCGGCCGGCACGGCCGCGGGGACCGGCCCGCGTCTTCGACCTCGACGGTGCCGCCCTGACCCTGGTCCCCGCGTCCGATCTCACCGCCCTCCTGCCAGGGGAGCGGCCCACCGCACTCCCGGCGCTCGTCGGCTACACCGTCGCGGTCCAACACCTCGCCCGCACACGGGACTTGCTGCACCGCAACGGCCTCCCGGCACAGGACACACCCACCGGCGACATCTTCGTACCGGCCGAAGCCGCACTCGGCACCGCCGTCGTCTTCCGCCAGGCGGTCCTTCCGTCTTGAGAGGCGCGTCAACTCCTGTGTAGCTGGCGGATCTTGGTGGTGTGGTCACTCGCGATGTCGGGTCGGCGTAGATGTGCACCGCGCTGATCCGGGTGCCTCGGAAGGTGAAGACGTTGCAGACACGGCCGGTGGAGGTCTGGCCGTCGGGCCAGGGGGTGCCGGGGGTTGAGGAACATCCGTGTCAGATCGTGCGCTAAGCCTTCGTCGGCCCTGGTGGGAGGCTGACGGGGCGTCGGTCCCGCGACGGGGGCTTTCCCACGGATAACACCCCAATATCTGCCTGAGAACGTCCGCCGGTACTTCAAGCCCTCCCCGGAGGCCATCGCTGAGCTGACCAGTCTGCTCGCCCCAGGGGATGCCCGGCGCTGATCTGGCCACGGGACAGCAGGTTAGGTGATGGTGGGGCTGCGGCGTTCGACGAGGACGACGTCGCGCCATGTTCCGTGGAGGCGGCCGATTCGTTCGCGGGTGCCGATGACGCGGAACCCGGCACGCTGGTGCAGGGCGAGGCTGGCGGTGTTCTCCGGGAAGATGCCGGACTGCACCGTCCATATCCCGGCGGCGTCGGTGGAGGCCAGCAAGGCGGTCAGCAGAGCCAGGCCCACCCCGCGGCCGCGGGCGTCAGGGTGGACGTAGACGGAGTGTTCGACGACTCCGGCGTACGCGCACCGGTCGGAGACCGGCACGGCGGCGGCCCACCCCAGCACCCGGCCGCCGTCGAGTGCGACCAGGCGGTGGTCCGGCAGCTTGGTGGTGTCGAACGCCTGCCAGGTCGGGGCGGTGGTCTCGAAGGTGGCGTTGCCCTCGTCGATGCCGAGCTGGTAGATCGCCAGGATCTGCTCGGAGTGCTCCGGCCGCAGGGGCGCGATGCGCACGCCGGTCTCGGTGGGCGTCATGCCGCGGCCTTGATGCCGAGTTCGGTGAGCAGGCCGCGGATGCGGCGTTCGATCTCGTCGCGGATCGGCCTGACCGCCGCGACGCCCTGTCCGGCGGGGTCTTCGAGCTGCCAGTCCAGGTACCGCTTGCCGGGGAAGTAGGGGCAGGCGTCGCCGCAGCCCATGGTGATCACCACGTCCGAGGATTGCACCGCCTCGGTGGTGAGGACCTTCGGGGTCTCTGCCGAGATGTCGATGCCGACCTCGCTCATGGCCTCCATAACGGCCGGGTTCACCGTGTGGGCGGGGGCGGAGCCGGCCGAGCGGACCTGGACGTGGCCCGCTCCGAGGTGGGTGAGGAAGGCGGCGGCCATCTGGGACCGGCCTGCGTTGTGCACGCAGACGAACAGGACGGAGGGAACGGAGGAGGGGCTCATCAGGCCAGGGCGCTTTCTTCGGTGGAACGGTCGGCGGCGGGCTGCTGCCTGTCGCGGGAGACGGTGGCTCCGCCCTCGCCCGCGGCAGCCGGGCGGCCGAAGCAGACGACGACCAGGCAGAGACCGGCAGCCGCGCCGAGCAGCTGCGCAGCGAGGAACGGCAGCACGGAGGTGGGGGCGATGCCAGCGAAGGTGTCGGTGAACGCCCGGCCGATGGTGACGGCCGGGTTGGCGAAGGACGTGGAGGAGGTGAACCAGTACGCCGAGCCGATGTAGGCGGCGACCAGCAGCGGCGCCAGGTGCGCGCGGCCGGCGCGGGCCAGGCCGAAGACGAGCCAGACCAGCCCGGCGGTGGCCACGACCTCCGCCAGCCACAGGTGCCCGGCCCACCGCTCGTGGGTGGAGAAGGCGACCAGCGGCCTGCCGAACATGGCGTCGGCCAGCACCGCGCCGGTGATCGCCCCGGCCACCTGGGCCGGTACGTACGCGGCGACGTCGCGCAGGGATGGGCCGTCGCCGGTGCGGCGGCCGGTAAACCAGGCGGCCAGGGTGACCGCCGGGTTGAAGTGCGCCCCGGACGCCGGGCCCAGGAAGGCGATGAGCACACCGAGGCCGAAGACCGTGGCCAGGGAGTTGGCCAGTAGCTGCGTCCCGACGTCGTGGGTCAGCTCGGTGGCCTGGATCCCGGAGCCGACCACCACCGCGACCAGCGCGGCCGTCCCCAGCCCCTCGACCGCCGCCCGCCGCATCAACGGCGCTGGCGCGCTCACGTCAGGGCCTTCGCAGACACGGCGGGAATCTCCAGCAGCGCGGACAGCTTCGTCAGGGCCTCGGGAAGCGCCCAGTAGTACACCCAGGTCCCGCGCCGTTCGGAGCCGACCAGCCCGGCCTCCCGCAGCACCTTCAGGTGGTGGGAGATCGTCGGCTGGGACACGTCGAAGGGGCCGATGAGGTCGCACACGCACGCCTCACCGCCCTCGTGCGAGGCGATCAGCGACAGCAGCCGCAGACGGACCGGGTCTGACAGCGACTTGAACATCCGCGACAGCTCCGCCGCGGCCTCCTCGCCCAGCGGCTCGCGGACCATCGGCGCGCAGCACGCCGCCGCTTCGTCGTCCTGTCCCAGCACCGGCAGACCAGCTTGTTTCGACATTTCTCTATGTTGACAGCCATCTAATCCGGTGGCAAGGTCGACTACATCGACAGACGTCGATACAAGTCGTTGGGAGACCGCCATGTCCCGTGTCCAGCTCGCCCTGCGCGTCGCAGACCTCGACGCCTCGATCGCCTTCTACTCCAAGCTGTTCAACGCCGAGCCGGCCAAGCGCCGCGAGGGCTACGCCAACTTCGCCATCACCGAGCCCCCGCTCAAGCTCGTCCTCATCGAGGGCGAGCCCGGCGAGGACACCCGCCTGGACCACCTCGGCGTCGAGGTTGCCTCCACCGAGCAGGTCAACACTGCCACCACCCGGTTGAAGGACGCCGGGCTGGCGACCTTCGAGGAGGACGACACCTCCTGCTGCTACGCCCTCCAGGGCAAGGTGTGGGTGACCGGCCCCGGCCAGGAGCCGTGGGAGGTCTACGTCGTCAAGGCCGACGCCGACACCCTCGGCAAGAGCGCCGGCAGCGCGCCGGATGCCTGCTGTGGCACCACCGCCTGCTGCACCCCCGAGGAGCAGACCGTCGCCCCGGCCCAGACCCCGGCCGAGGCCAAGGCGGCCGCCGGATGCGCCTGTGGCGGCTGACCCCTTCCCGGCCCGTCTCGGCCGCGGCTGCCGCCTTGGTGTGGTCCCTGCCGGCGGCCCGCCAACCATCAGTCAGTCGAGCACCCAGGCGCTTGCATCCGGTATCTAGGTACAGGTTTACCGTCGGAGGTGTCCCCACCACCGGGGACGTGACGACGGGAGTGAGCGCGATGAGTGATCTTGCGTGGGTGCCGCAGTCCTGCGCCCTGCCCACCGAGGAGCGGCCCCTGCGGGTCGCCGAGTGGGACGCGCTGTTCGCCGAGCGGCTGGCCTCGGTGTCCCGCCCGCAGCCGCTTCTCCTGCGCCTGGACCTGGCTGGCGGCGAGGGCGTGGAGGACCGGGTGCGTGACCTGGTGGAGCGCGAGAGCGGCTGCTGCTCGTTCTTCACCTTCACCACCACCCCCGGCCAGGACGCGATCCGGCTGGACATCTCGGTGGACCAGGCGCACGGGCCGGTCCTGGACGCCCTCGCCGCACGCACCTCTGCCGCCCGGGGGCAGCGGTGAGCACGGGTCTGCGCAGCGGGCAGGTCGCCGAGGCGGCCGGGGTGAATGTCCAGACGCTGCGCTACTACGAGCGGCGCGGACAGCACCAGCCGCCGCCACGAGCCGATCAGGAGGCCGGTGTCGATCTCATCGGGGCCAACCTTCTTGCGGCCCATCAGCTCCGGCAGCGAGCGCAGCGCGTTCAGAACCGGCAGTCCCTCCGGGGTGGCGCCGAAGTCGACCACGGTCACCAGCAGCTTCAGGAACGGCCGCACGACGGCGAACCGGGTGACCAGCTGGCTCCGCCATGCCTCGCCCGCGTCCGAGTCGAGCGGCGGGGTCAGCTCGAACAGCGCGGCGATCGCGGCCGCCAGCTCGTGCCGCGGCACCACCTGCTCGATCCGTGCCCACATCGCCTCCAGCGTCTCCACTTCGGGCGGGGTGATCTCCCCGGTGTCGGTGTCGACCTGCTCGCTCGTGGTGTCGAACACGATCTGGAACGCGGTGGCCAGCTTCGCCGAGGCCCGCTCCGCCCGCGGCAGGGTCTTCAGCTTCTCCTTCATCGTCTCCCGTTCGGCCCTGGCCAGCAGCTTCGTGGCGATGAGCACTTCGAGCAGGTCCAGGGCGTCATCGACCGCGCGGGACGTCAGATAGACGGCGGTGGCCAGCAGCGTGGCTAGGCGCCGGGAGTCGCCGTGCCGCCTGAGCAGCGACGCCTTGCCGTCGATCCCGTACCGCGACAGTTCCGCGAGGCGCCGCGGCGGTATCGCGGACACGTCCACCTCACCCATCCCGAAGGCCGTGATCTCCTCCGCCCGCTCCAGCGCCCCGTCCAGCCACTCGCTCAGCTCGTCCCGCACCTCGGCGAAGTCCCGCCAGCCCCCGGCCTCCTGGATCTCCCCGTCGTGCGTACGGGCCGTCCCGTCCCGCTCGCCGTACTCCTACAGACCGACGCATCGGCGATCCCCAGATGCTCGGCCAGGTACTCGGCCACCTCCGCCGGCACCTGCCGCGGGTCCGGCATGAACCGGCCCAGGCACCGCACACTCGTCAGCTGGACCGCGAACCCGAGCCGGTTGTGCGCACGCCGCTTGGCCTGCACCTTCTCCAGATCCGAGTCATCCAGGAAGGAGTACCGCTCCAGCTCCGCGCGAGACGGCGCTCCGTTGAACGCCGCGTACTGGGCCGCCTGTTGATCCGACAAGAACTCGACTGCCACCAGGGCCTCCGAAGATCGAAAACATCGACCCACGAAGGCTCCGCCGTACGATCAACCCAGGTCAAAGCGCCGATCAGAGCTGCGAAGGCTTAGCGCACGATCTGACACGGATGTTCCTCAACCCCCGTGCCGTCCGCGGTGGTGCCCCACTGCCCCGGGTCACCGTCGTCGACCATCTTGAAGTAGGTGCGGACGATCTCAACTCGCCGCGCGTCAAGGTCGATTCGAGTGTCAGTCATGGTCTTGTCACTCCTGTTCTTTCTGGACTTGAATATCCAAAATGAGGGCATGGGGAGGCAGCCGGTCGCCACTGCGCGTGGGTCGAGCGATCAGTGCAGGAGGGCTTGCAGTCCGGTGAGGGCGATCCTCCGGAGGGTCTCGGTGTCCGCCCTGGCCTGTGCGGTGACGCGCAGGCCGGAGATCACGGTGCTGACGAGCAGTGCCCCGTCGTCCGGGTCCGTGCCCTCGGTGATCGACCCGTCGACCCGGCCGGCCCGGATGGCTCCCGCCAGGAGGGACGTCCGCTCCCGCAGGTCGCGTTCGAGGATCCGGGTGACGCGCTCGTCGCGCTCGCGCAGATCAGGGCTCATCAAGCTGTTGACGACCATGCAGCCGGCGCCATGACCGTGCCCGGCTGCCTGCCGCTCTTCGTCCACGACCACGTCGATCAGGGCGCGCAGCCGCTGCGCGCCCGTCAGCGAGTCGTTGGTGAGGATCGACTTCTGGCGTGCCCCGGTGGTCGCGACGTAGTGCTCCAGCGCGCGCACGAACAACTCGTCCTTGGAGACGAAGGCGTTGTAGAGGCTGCTGCGCCGCACCCCGGCCGCCTCGCAGAGCTGCTCGGTCGTGGTCTCGGCGAAGCCGTGGACGCGGAACCGGGCGGCGACGGCATCGAGCACTGCGGTCTCGTCGAACATGCGCGGCCTTGCCATGGGAGCGACCCCACAGCATTCTGGATTCTGTTATCCAATACGTCCGGGCCGCCCGGACTCCCCGCGCCCGCCCTGTCGATCCGCTGCCCCGTGGCCCTGGAGCGCCAGGCCGGTGCGGTACAACTCGATGAGCAGGGGGCGCAGTTCGCGGCCGCGGTCGGTGATCCGGTACTCGGTCCGCCGGGGGAACCCCCGGGTGACGGTGCGTGCCACGAGGCCGGCGGAGACGAGCTGGCCGAGGCGGTCGGTCAGCACCTTGTCGCTGAGCTGCGGCAGCGACTCGGCCAGCTCGGTGTAGGAGCGGGCGTCGCCCGGCATGAGGTCGCGCAGTACGAGCGTCGTCCAGCGCCCCGCGATCGCCGTCAGGGACACCTCGACCGGGCAGTCCGGAGACGGGGCCCGCGTGCGTCCGCTGGGAGTCGGCACCAGTACCTCGTCCCAGCCGCCGCTTACCGCTTGGTGAGCCACGGGGCCTCCTGCTTCGGTGGACTACATGAGCGACCGCATTCTCCCAGCCACCAGCCCCGAGCAGCAGCCGCACGTCTTCGCCGCCGCCTTCAACACCGGCGACCCCGACGCCATCGAGCGCGTCTACGAGCAGGCGGGCGTCCTCGTCAGCAGCCCCGGCGTCCCGACGACCGGAGCGGACCGACGCGAGGCCAACGCCCGTATGGCAGCGCTCGGTCTGCCCATCGAGGTCGAGCCCCGCCACGTCTACGTCGCCGACGACATCGCCCTCCTCATCGTCGACTGGACCATCGCGGGCACCACCCCGGACGGCGAGGAGGTCGACATCCGGGGAACCGCCACCGACGTGGCCCGCCGCGGCGCGGACGGCACCTGGCACTACGTCATCGACAACCCGTTCGGGACCGCGACACAGGGGGCCGATTCGCCTGCGGCGTCATCTGGTTGAGACGCCTCCCCACCTCTTTCCGAAATGATCAGCCGGCTCTGCCACGAGGAGCAGGAGCGTCCCGGCTCGTTCGCGGCGCCCGGCGGCTCCGTCCCGTCCCCGGCCCTTCAGGAGCGCGGGGAGGCTTCGTCCCGATCGACTGCGGTTCCGGTGACCACCGGGCCGGAGCCCGACGCGGCACCCTGGGAATCCTGCGCCTCGCCGGCGAGTCGGCCGGTGGCCCGGGGTGCCGGGCGCCTGACGTGGCGTCAACTGCTGTGACAGGAAAGGCGGAAGAGTCGCGCCAGGCACGTCACGTGAGGGTCCGGCCCGCGTGGTCGATGAGTTGCTGGACCCGATGCGATCCGTAGATCCCGTCGACCAGGAGCTGTGAGAGACCCCTTACGGCGGCGTGCGGGTCGAGGGCGCTGCGGACGATCTGGAGTCTGCGGGTGGCGAGGGGCAGCGAGCGGCGGTAGACGACCTCACGGATACCGGCGAACAACTGCTCGTCGGTGTGGGCGAGTTGGCCGCCGATGACGATGACGCGCGGGTTGAGCATGTTGACCGCGTCGGCGAGGGCGCCTCCGAGTATCCGGGCGGCTCGGCGCGCGAGACGGACCGCGGTGAGGTCGCCGGAGCGGATGAGGCGGACGGCCTCGTCGACGCCGGTGATCTCGTACCCGGCCGCCCGCAGATCGCGGACCAGCGCCCAGCCGCCCGCATACGCCTCCACGCAGCCGGTGTTGCCGCACCGGCACAGCGGCGGCTCCTCGACGTCGTCCACGGTGACCTGGATGTGGCCCACGTCACCTGCCGCACCGTCGGCGCCGCGGTGGACCTTCCCTCCGGCGATCACTCCGGTACCGACACCGGTGCCGATCTTCACCATGAGCAGATGCTCGACGTCCGGGTAGCGCAGGCGGAGTTCACCGTACGCCATGGCGTTGACGTCCTTGTCGACCAGGACCGGGCAGCCGTAGCGGGGGGCGAGGTTGCCGGGGATGTCGTAGCGGTCCCAGCCGGTCATGATCGGTGGGCTCACGACGCGTCCGGTCGCGAAGTCGACGGGCCCGGGGACGTCGATACCGATCCCCAGCACGTCCGCCTCGGTGCGCCCGGCCTGGGCGAGCAGTTCCGCGAAGTGCGCGTCGACCAGGGCGAGTACGTCCGCCGGGCCCGCGGTCACGTCGGAGGCGGCCTCGCGTTCGGCCCGTACCTCGCCGGCCAGGTCGCACAGGGCGGTGCGCAGACCGGTCGCGCCGATGTCGGCGACCAGCAGGACTCCCTTGTCGCGGTTGACGACGAACCTTCCGGCGGGACGGCCCCGGGTGCGGGCGTCCTCGGGGGCGGGCACGAGCAGACCCGCCGTCAGCAGGCCCTCCAGGCGCTGGTTGACCGTCGTGCGGGACAGGCCGGTGTGCCGGACGACGTCGGTCTTGGTGAGGCCCTCGGTGACGTCGCGGAAGAGAGCCAGGACCTCGCCGGGGCCGGTTCCGCCCCGGGGCGAGGCTGCGTTGGTCGTATCCACCCGGGACACTCTAGCTATGACGGTGATCGGTCGGAAGTTAGCTGACTTACGTTAGAAAGAGTCGAAAGAGATATTGTCAGGCGCCATAACGAGGTCGTACTGTCTGCCTATCCAGCGGGAAAGGGACAGTCCCATGCAAATGATTCGCAGAGCCGCGAAGGGCCGTGACGGTGCGCGCGCAACCTCCAGGCGCCGCACCGCCGTCTACGCCATCGCCCTGGCCGTCACCGGCACGCTGGCGCTGAGCGCCTGCGGTTCCGGCGGTTCGGGCTCGGGCGGCGACAAGAACAAGGTCGCCGCCGTCGTCAAGGGGCTGGACAACCCCTTCTTCCAGAGCATGGAGAAGGGCATCCAGGCGCAGGCCAAGTCCGGAGACGTGTCGGTCAAGGTGCAGGCCGCCAACTCCATCACGGACACGACCGGACAGGCGGACAAGCTCACCGGCCTCGCCGGGCGGCCGTACGGCTGCTTCATCGTCAACCCGATCTCCGCCACCAACCTCGTACAGGGTCTGGCCAAGGTCGCCGCGGCGAAGAAGACCATCATCAACATCGACAGCCCGGTCGACCCCAAGGCCGCCAAGGCCGCGAAGGCGACGCCCGCCACGTACATCGGCACCGACAACGTCGACGCGGGCAAGACGGCCGGAGCCCAGATGGCGAAGCTGCTGCCGCAGGGCGGGAACGTCGCCGTGATCGGCGGCATCGCCGGTGGCGTCACCAGCGGCGCCCGTGTCGAGGGTTTCAAGCAGGGCGTCGGTCCGGACGTGAAGGTCGTCCAGACCGTGGCCGCCGACTGGGACCGGCAGACCGCGCTGACCGCGGCGACCGACGTGATGCGCGGCCACCCGGACCTCAAGGGCTTCTTCGTCGCCAACGACGACATGGGACTCGGTGTCTCCCGCGCCATAGCGAACGCGGGCAAGACCGGCAAGGTCAAGGTCATCAGCGTCGACGGCATCAAGGACGCGCTGAGCGCCGTCAAGGCCGGAAGGCTCGACGCGACCGTGGCCCAGTACCCGTACACCATCGGGCAGATGGGCGTGGAGGCTTGCCAGGCCGCCGCCGCAGGCAAGGAACTCCCCAAGAACGTCAAGGCTCCCGTGGAACTGGTCACCAAGGCCGACGCGGACAAGGCGCTGGCCAGTACGCCGAAGCCGTTCGGCAGCTATGACGACCCGTTCAAGAAGCTCGGCAAGTGACCCGGCAGCCGTCCCTCCGGGAGAACGGAACACCATGAGTGAGTCAACGCTCACGGCCAAGGAACCGCAGTCCGGCGCCCCGCGGTCCGGCGCCCGCGCCGTGACAGCCCGCCTGCGCGACGTCGGCTTCTGGGCCGAATGGGCCGCGCTCGCCGGACTCGTCGTCCTTGTGATCGTCTTCCAGAGCGCCGACTCCGCGTTCCTCAGCAGTGGGAACGTGCAGTCGATGCTCGTGGCCGCGGCCATCCTGATCATCCTGGCGGTCGGTCAGACCTTCGTCATCGCGACCGCCGGGATCGACCTCTCGATCGCCTCGACCATGACACTCGGCGCGGTCGCCTTCGGCCAGGCCTACCAGGCGGGTTGGGGCGTCGGACTGTCCTGTCTGCTGGCCGTCGTCGCCTCGGCGGCCGTGGGCGCGGCCAACGGCCTGATCGTGGCGCGCGGCAAGATCACCGACTTCATCGTCACCCTCGGCACCCTGTCGGCGGCGTCCGGGCTCGCCCTGATCCTTTCCAACGGCAAGCCCGTGACCGTCATCGAGCCCACCCTGCTCAACCTGTCCACCGGCGGCATCGGCATCCTCGGCTGGACCTTCCTGATCGCGGTGGGCGTCGCCGTGCTCGCCCATGTGGTGCTCTTCCACTCCCGCTTCGGCACCCACCTCCTCGCCACCGGCGGGGCGCCCGAGTCGGCGACCGCGATGGGCATCAGCACCGCCCGTATCAAGATCGCGGTGTACGTGGTCTCGGGTCTGCTCGCCGGTCTGGGCTCCATCCTGCTGGTGGCGCGGGTGGGTGCCGCCGAACCAGCCGCGAACACCTCGTTCCTGCTCAACTCGGTGGCCGCGGTGGTCCTCGGCGGTGTCAGCCTCTTCGGCGGCCGGGGCACCATCACCGGCCCGGTCATCGGCGCACTGCTGCTGACCGCCCTGGTCAACGGGCTGACCCTGCTCGGCGTCTCGCAGTTCTACCAGCCGCTGTCCGTCGGCATCGTCGTGGTGCTCGCGGCCTTCCTGACGAGGTTCCAGAAATGACGCGACCCCAGCCCTCCGGAAAGTCGTCCAAGCAGTCCGCCGCCGTGGCCGAACCCCTGATCAGCTGCGAGGACGTCTCGCTCTCCTTCGGCAGCGTACGGGCGCTGGTGGACGTGTCGGTCACCCTGCGGCCCGGTGAGATCACCGCCCTCGTGGGCGACAACGGCGCCGGCAAGTCCACCTTGGTGCGCTGCATCTCGGGGATCCACCGGCCGGACAGTGGCCGCATCGTCTTCGGCGGCGCCCCGACCGACTTCCACTCTCCCGAGGACGCCCGCACCTCGGGCATCGAGACGGTGCACCAGAACCTGGCGCTCGTCGAGGACCTGACGGTGTGGCAGAACCTGTTCCTCAACCGGGAGTTGGTGCGCCGTTTCGGGCCGCTGGCCTTCCTGGACCGGCGGGCCATGCGCAAGCGGGCCACGGAGATGGTGTCCACCCTCGCGGTCAACGTCCCCGCGGTCGGCTCCCGGGTGCGCCGGCTGTCCGGCGGACAGCGGCAGGCGGTCGCCATCTGCCGTGCGGCGGGCTTCAGTTCACGCCTGGTCATCATGGACGAGCCCACCGCCGCCCTCGGTGTCCAGGAGACCGCCAAGGTCGAGGAGCTGATCCTCAAGCTCCGCGACGACGGCCACACCGTGCTGCTGATCAGCCACAACTTCGCGCAGGTCATGCGGCTCAGCGACCAGGTGTGGATCATGCGCGCCGGCCGCTGTGTGGCCGGCCGGCGCACCGCCGAGACCAACGGCGACGAAATCGTCTCCCTCATCACGGGGGCCCGGAGTGACTGAGGAGTTCCGTTCCATGACCGTCGCGAACCCGATCGGTGTGCACGCTCTCGTCTGGGCGGGCGACACCTCGCCCGCCTCAGTGAGACACGCGATCGACCGCACCGCGGCAGCCGGATACGACCTGCTGGAACTGTCCCTGCACGACTCCGTCAGCCTCGACGTCGACGCGGCCCGCGCCCAACTCGCCGACGCCGGGCTGAAGGTGGCGTGCTCACGGGGCCTCGCCTTCGACGCCGACGTCTCCAGCAGCGACCCCGCCGTGGTCGAACGCGGCGAGAGACTCCTGCACGACTCGCTCGCCGTCACCCACGGCCTCGGCGGCACCCACTTCACCGGCGCCCTCTACAGCGCGCTCGGCAAGTACGGCGCACCGCTCGGCAGCGAGGGCCGGCGCAACGCGGTCTCCGTCATCCGAGGGCTCGCCCAGAAGGCCGGTGCCCTCGGTATGACCCTCGGCCTGGAGGTCTGCAACCGCTACGAGACCCATGTCATCAACACCGCCCGCGACGCCCTGCGCCTCGCGGACGACATCGGCGAGGACAACGTCCTGATCCACCTGGACACTTACCACATGAACATCGAGGAGGACGACCTGGTACGGCCGGTCCACGAGGTCGGCGACCGGCTCGGCTACGTCCACATAGGCGAGAACCACCGCGGCTACCTCGGCTCCGGCCACCTGGACTTCACGTCCTTCTTCCACGCCCTCGCCGACATCGGCTACCGCGGCCCGATCACCTTCGAGTCCTTCTCCTCCGCGGTGGTGGCGCCCGGCCTCTCCGCCGACCTCGCCATCTGGCGCAACCTCTGGTCCGACGGCGAGGACCTGGCCCGCCACGCGCGCGGCTTCATCGACCAGCACCTGACCGCGAGCAGCGTCCGCCCATGACCTTCGACGACCTCCTCAGGCGGGCCTCGTCCCTCACCCGTGCCGGACGCCGGGCGATCCTCGGCATCACCGGCAGCCCGGGGGCCGGCAAGACCACCCTCGCCGAACACCTGGTACGGGAACTCAACGGCGACGGCCCTCCCTGGGCCGCACACGTACCGATGGACGGCTTCCACCTCGCCGACGCCGAACTCGACCGGCTCGGCCTCAGCAGCCGCAAGGGCGCCCCGGACACCTTCGACGCGGCGGGCTACGCGGCACTCCTGCGGCGACTGCGCGCGCAGGAGCCCGGCAGCGACGAGACCGTGTACGCGCCCGGCTTCGAACGCACCCTGGAACAGCCCCTCGCGGGCGCCGTTCCGGTGGCGCCGACGGCCCGACTGATCGTGACCGAGGGCAACTACCTCCTGCTGGAGACAGGCGCCTGGCCCCGCGTCCGCCGTGAACTCGACGAGGTGTGGTTCTGCGACCTCGACCAAGCCGAGCGCAACCGCCGACTCGTCGCCCGCCACAAGGAATTCGGCAAGAACCACGACGCCGCGGTGGCCTGGGTACACGGCACCGACCAGCGGAACGCGGACCTCGTCGCGGCGTCGCGGGGGCGGGCGGATCTGGTGGTGTACGAGGCGCCACCGCGGCTGACCGGGGTTCGCTGAGCAGGAATCAGCCACCTCACCCGCACCAGCGACTTCGCAGCACTTCGCCCCGCCGGGCACCAGCTCGGCGGGGCGAAGTGATCACGGGCTCGAATCGACCAGCGGCGTCAGCCGGTCAGGTCGGGTCGGTGGGACACCCGCACCGCGTTGACCAGCGTCTTGCCGGTGATGTCGGACAGCCGGAGGTTGAGCTGGCCGTCCGTGACCCGCACGGTGAAGGTCTTGGTCAGCGCCGCGTAACCGCCCACGTCAGCGGCGATGTCCAGGTGCGGGACCTTCTCGACGCCCTCCGCGAGCACGGTGAAGACCCGCTGCGACGGCGACGCGCCGGTGAGCTCGGCGAAGCCCAACTCGACCTGGTAGACCCCGTCCGGCAGGCCGTCGAACCGGTACTCGTACGCCCCGGTGCGCGCGGTGCTGAACAGCGCCTGTTCCTCGGTGCCGGTCACCGTCTTGGTCGTCTGCTGGTGACCGGTGGTGCCCAGGTAGCCGTAGGAGCCGGTCCGGTACGCCTGGTCCGGGCCCCAGGTGTCTTCCAGCCGGTCGGTGTGCGACTTCTGCGCGCCGGCGTTCAGCGCCGTCTGGTAGGCGGGCACCGCCACCGTCACCGGGATCTCCAGCACCGGCTTGCGGCCGCTGCCCGACGCCACCTCGACGGTGCCGCGCAGCACCGTGCCCGGCTCCGCGCCGGTGGTGTCGAAGGTCAGCTTCACCTGTTTCCTGCCGTCCTTCTCCAGCGTGCCGGCGGCCGGTTGTGCGGTCAGCCAGCCCGCGCCGTCCTGCTCCTTGACCGTGAAGTCAGTGGCGCTGCCCGAGTTGGCGAGTTCGAGCGTGCGGTGCCTGGTCTGCTTCGCGGGGATCACCAGTTCCCAGCCCGCGTCCGGCGCCGCCTTCACCAGGCCGGTCCTCAGCGCTGTGCCGGCACGGGAGACGGAGCCCGCCGCCATCGTCGCGGTGCGGGTGGCCGTGCCGTAGTGCGTCTTGGTGATCTCGACCTGGTAGTCGGCGGAGGCGTCCGCCGGCACCTGGACGAGGTAGTGCCCGTCAGCCGTGGTGGTGGAGCGGCCCACCTCGGCGCCGTCGCGGCGGACGGTCACGGTCGCGCCCTCCACCGCGAGCCCGTCGTTCTCGTCGGTCACGGTGCCCGAGACGGTCGCGCTCCTACTGGGACGGAACGCCAGGGACAGGCCGTCCTTGACCGCCCCGGCGGTGTTGTAGGAGTACTGCAGCGCGTCCAGCCCGGTGTGGTTCTCGGCGCCGATGGTGGCGCCGGAGCCCTGCTCGTACGCGCCGTCGCCGATGTCCTTGTAGTGGAAGGAGTAGCCGCCGTCCTCACTGATCACCGCGGCGAAGCTGAGCCGTTGGCTCGTCGCGGCGGTCACGATCATGTCGCGCCACTCGACGATGTACTCGCGGTGCGGTGCCGTGCCCCGCGTCGCGGTGTAGACGCCGGAGTCGGCGTCCATCTGGAGGTTGTCCCAGAAGGGGTACAGCGCGCCGTTGGGCGCGCTCGTGGACGGCAGCGGGCCGTTGACGCTGGAGGTGCTGGAGGCGCCGAAGGCCATGACGCCCTCGACGGTCACGTTGGCCCGGTTGTACGTCTCGCCGTAGAAGCCCACGGGGAACGGCAGGTCCACGGTGACGCCGCCTGACGTGCCTTTCAGGGCGGTCTTGGTCTCACCGGCCGGGAACGCCGCGTCGCCGGGCCGGCAGGTGGTGCCGAACGCGTCGGTCCTGCTGGGCAGTTCGACGTCCTTGACGGAGGACCCCTCCGTCACCTCCAGCGCGACCGCGACGGCCGAGGCGCACCGGCTGTCGGGGGTGACCTCCATCTGGTAGCTGCCGACGGGTAGCGACAGCGCGTAGCCGCCGTCGGTGCCGGAGGTGGTGGAGACGTCTGTGCCCTGCACCGCGAGCCGGGCGCCCACCTCGATGCCGGCGCCGGTGCGTACGGTGCCGGTCACTCTGCCGGACGGAGCCGCGGTGAGAGTGAGGTCCTTGGTCGCCGTCTCGTTCTCGATGACGGTGACCGTGCCCTCGCCGGTGAGGTAGCCGAATTTCGTCACGGTGATCCGGTAGTCGCCGGTCATCACCTTGGGCACGGTGTAGGAGCCGTCCGGGCCCGTCCGCACGGTGGCCTCCATCGGGCCGTCGAAGGCGACCGTGGCGTCGGCGAGCGGCTGCCCGCCGGCGGTGACGGTGCCCTTCACGGCGCCCAGCGGGCCGCGCGGGGTGGCGCTCACCGCGTTGTAGGCTTCCAGCTTGCCTTCGCCCCACACGTTGTTCTTCGCCGCGGTGCCGCCGCAGGAGAGGTCGGCGGTGTCGACGGCGCTCTGGTCGAGCAGCGCCTCGGTGGCCGGGATGTCGCCGCGGATGGCGGGCGAGGCCGACCACATGAGCGCCACGGTGGCGGCGGTGTGCGGTGAGGCCATGGAGGTGCCGGACATGGACTGGTAGCCGCCGCCGGGGGCCGCGGAGCGGATGTTCACGCCGGGTGCGGCGAGGTTCGGCTTGATGGTGCCGTCCTCGCCGGTGCCTCGGGAGGAGAAGCTGGCGATGGCGCCGCTGCTGTCGAAGGCGCCGGACGCGTACGAGTTCGAGTAGTCGCCCGGGGAGCCGGCCGTTCTGCAGGCCGGTCCGCTGTTGCCGTTGGAGAACGCGGGGAAGATGCCCGCGTCGCGCCAGGTCTGGACGGTCTCCTTGAACCAGGCGTCGTGGCCGGTCGCGCCCCAGGAGTTGTTGACCACGTCGGGTGCGAGGTCAGGCCGCGGGTTCTGCCCGTTCGCGTCGGTGGGGGCCACGACCCACTGGCCCGACGCCATCAGCGACGTGCGGCTGCAGGAGCCGGACTCGCAGCCCTTGGCGGCGATCCACTGCGCGCCGGGGGCGACGCCGATCTGGTTGGCGGCGTGGTCGTCGCCGACCATGGTGCCCATGGTGTGGGTGCCGTGCCCGTGGTTGTCGCACGGGGCGCCGCCGGTGCAGACCTTCGCCGGGTCGAACCAGTTGTAGGCGTGGTCGTAGCTGCCGTCGGCCTTCAGGCCGCGGTAGCGGCCCATCAGTGCCGGGTGCCGGTAGTCCACGCCGGTGTCGATGTTGGCGACGACGATGCCGTCACCGCGTGCGCCCAGTTCGTTCCAGGCACGGGGCGCGTTGATCCGGTCGACGTTCCACTCGACGGAGTCGACCTTCTCCTCCGTCCTGCCCGGCCGCGGGTCCGGGAGCTTGATCGGGTCGTCCGCCTCGATCGAGGCGACCTCCGGGCGGGCGGCTATCTCCTCGGCCAGTGCCCGGCCGCCGGTCACCTTGAGCGAGTTACTGATCCAGAACGACCGGTACGGGGCGTCGGCCCGCTTCAGCAGGCCGCGCAGCCCCGCCTGGGTGCGTTCGGCGTATCCGGCCTTGGCCTTGAGCACCGCACGGCCTCGGCCGGTCTTGGTCTTCTCCTTCCTCGCCGCCGAGGTGTCGGCTTCCGAGTCCAACTGGACCCAGAACGTGACCTTGTCCTTGGCGGTGAGCTGACGCTGCACCTTGCCGTCGGCCTTCATCGCCAGACCGGTGTTCTCCGGCGGTGGCGCGGCCATGGCGGGCACAGCCGCCACTAGTGGCAGAGACATGACAATCGATCCCAAGCCGGCGAGCACGCCCCGCCATCTCGGGAACCCCGGCTGTCTCAGTCGAGAATGCCCCACTACGAACTCTCCTTCACGGTCGGCGGGGATCGCCCGCCCTGATGAGAAGTGCGGTCACACTCACATCCGGCAGCTCAGACCGCAGATGCCCGTGAGGCTTGTGGGGGTGTGTGGGGGGTGCAGCAGCGTCGACTGGAGCCCGGATGAGGCGAGTATCCAGCAGGCGTGTGGGCGTGGGATAGACAGTGCTGACAGGTTGGCAGAAAACCCACGGAAGAACTATTTTGCACAGCCAGCATCCGGGCTTGGTTGAGGATCTACCGCCCCCCGCCGCGCCGAGTCCGCGAACCCGAGGTATCCATGTGCGCGTCCCTCCCGGAGCTTGTCACACACCCCACAGGACGCCCCGGACAAGGCGCACCTCCGCCGTCACCCCTCCCGTCAGGCGCCACACTGAAACGGCGCTTTCTCGCCAACTTCCCCCACGGGCCGCCCCCGACCCTCCGCCCGGCGCCGGCCACTTCACTCCCGACGTCCCCTTCACGGCACCGAGATCGCCGACTACATTCGCCCTGTCGGCTACGGCCTGGTGCTCCGGTCTCCGAACAGCGCGCTGGAGAAGAACGTCGTGGTCCGCGCCGAGCGGTTCAGGTCGTTCCGCTCCGGGGCCGGCTCCGTCGAACCGCAGCACCTGTAAGCCGTATCGCCCAACCAACACCCGTGCGTGCACAGCTACTTGGTCGAGCACCTCCACCATCCCGGGTTCAACACCATGGGGGCCCCGAACTGTCCGTGAAGAAGTCCGGCGACATCACCACCACCCCGCAGGCCGGCACCGTCCCGGGCGATCCGGCGTTCACCGGGGGCCGGCCCCACGACGAACAGCGCGCGCACGCCGAGCTGTTCACGGACGGGTTCCTCCTGGAGCGGCGGTGCCTCGCCGGGTTCACGCTCAGGGACCCGGCCCCGTTCCGCGCTCCCGCCGACCACACCGGCCGGCCCGAGCCGACCGGGGCATCCGGCCCCCGGCGTCCGGCCGGCTCGGCAGCGACGGCGAGTTCCACACGGCCCCGCGCGGCCTCGGCCCGGACGCCGGAAGCGGCCTGCTCGCGCCGCGTGCGGCCGGCGGCATCGTGTCCCCCGCCGCGCACCTCGCCGCCGGCACCGGCCGCTGGTCCGCCTTCGCGCGGACCACTCGCCGCCGTGTGACCTTCCGGTGCCGCCCCCACTCGCCCGCTGCCCGCGGACAACTGACACCGACACTGAAAGCCGAGGACAGTTGACAACCCCACGCTCCGTCTCCGGACGGTGGATCGAGGACTGGGATCCGGAGAACGAGGAGTACTGGCACCGCACCGGACAGCGCGTGGCGCGCCGCAACCTCGTCCTGTCGATCGCGTCCGAGCACATCGGATTCTCCGTATGGAGCCTGTGGTCCGTCCTGGTGCTGTTCCTGTCACCGGACATCGGCTTCACCTTCGCCCCCGGCGAGAAGTTCCTGCTGGTGATCGTGCCCACGCTGGTCGGCGCGCTGCTGCGGCTCCCGTACACCGCCGCGGTCGCCCGCTTCGGCGGGCGGAACTGGACCGTGTTCGCGTCCGCCGTGCTGCTGGTGCCCGCGTCGCTGGCCGCGGTCTTCGTCCAGCGCCCCGGCACTCCGCTGTGGGCGTTCCTGCTCATCGGCGCCACGGCCGGGATGGGGGGCGCGAACTTCGCCTCGTCGATGACGAACATCACCGCCTTCTACCCTCGCCGCCACCAGGGCTGGGCTCTGGGCCTGAACGCCGGCGGCGGCAACCTGGGCGTGGCCCTGGTCCAGATGCTCGGCCTGCTGGTGATCACGACGGCGGGCGACCTGCATCCCTCGTACGTGGCGGCGTTCTATCTGCCGCTGATCGTGCTGGTGTCCGTCCTGGCAGCCCTGCGCATGGACAACATCGCCGCGGTGCGCACCGAACCGGGAGCACAGCGGGAGGCCGTCGCCGACCCGCACACCTGGTGGATATCCCTGCTGTACATCGGCACGTTCGGCTCGTTCATCGGCTACGGCTTCGCCTTCGGCCTCGTCCTGCAGACCGAGTTCGGCTCGACCCCGCTACAGGCCGCGTCGGTCACCTTCCTCGGGCCACTGCTCGGTTCCGTGGCCCGCCCACTCGGCGGCAGGATGGCGGACAGATGGGGCGGGGCAGGAGTGACCCTGATCGGCTTCAGCGGGCTCGCCCTGGGCACGGCGGCCCTGCTCGTCGCCGCCTCCACCTCCTTCTTCCCCCTGTTCGTCGGCGCGTTCACCTTCCTGTTCGTCCTCAGCGGCATCGGCAACGGATCGACGTACAAGCTGATACCGGCCGTCTTCGCCCGGCAGGCGGAGGAAGCCATCACCTCCGGCCGGGACGCCACCGGGGCCTTCGCCCGGGCCCGCCGCCTGTCCGGCGCGGTCATCGGAATCGCGGGCGCGGTCGGAGCCCTCGGCGGGGTCGCCATCAACGCCGCCTTCCGCGCCTCGTACAGCGGCCCGCACGGCAGCATCACCCCCGCCCTCTACTCCTTCCTCGCCTTCTACGCCCTGTGCTTCGCGGTCACCTGGCGGGTCTATCTGCGCCACGAGAGCCGCACCGCCGCGGCGGCTCCCCGCTCCGCCCACAACGTGGAGGCAGGACATGCCGGCTGACCACCCGGCCGCGGGCCGCTCCGCGGACACGCACTGCCCGTACTGCGCCCTTCAGTGCGCGACCCGCCTGACCTCGACGGCCGGTGAAGTGGCCGTGTCCTCCCGCGACTTCCCCGTCAACCAGGGCGGCCTGTGCCAGAAGGGCTGGACCGCTCCGGCCGTCCTCGCCGCTCCGGACCGGCTGCGCACCCCGCTGGTCCGCGGCACGGACGGCGAACTCGCCCCGGCCGACTGGGACATGGCCCTCGACCTGATCGCCGAGCGGCTCAGCGCGCTGCGCGCGGACCACGGCCCGGACTCCGTGGCGGTGTTCGGCGGCGGCGGCCTCACCAACGAAAAGGCATACGCCCTGGGCAAGTTCGCCCGCACGGTGCTGCGGACCAGCCAAATCGACTACAACGGCCGGTTCTGCATGTCCTCGGCGGCGGCCGCCGCGAGCGCCGCGTTCGGCCTCGACCGGGGGCTGCCCTTCCCGGTGACCGATCTCGGCGAGGCGGACGCCATCCTGCTCGCCGGGGCGAACCCGGCGGAGACCATGCCGCCGCTGATGCGGCACCTGACCCGCACGGCCGAGCTCGTCGTGATCGACCCCCGGCGCACCCCGACCGCCCAGCGAGCCGCCCTGCACCTGCAACCGATGCCGGGCACCGACCTGGCGCTCGCGCTCGGCCTGCTGCACCTGGCGGTCACCGAGGGGTACGCCGACAAGGACTATCTGGAGAACCGCACCAGCGGATTCGACGAGGCGTGGGCGCAGGCCGTCACCTGGTGGCCGGAGCGGGTCGAGCACGTCACCGGGGTGCCCGTGGAGGAACAGCGGGCGGCAGTGAGGACGCTGGGCGAGGCCGGCAACGCGTACGTCCTCACGGGTCGCGGTGCCGAACAGCACAGCAAGGGCACGGACACCGCCGCCGCCTTCATCAACCTCGCCCTCGCCCTCGGCCTGCCGGGCACGAAGGGCAGCGGCTACGGCACTCTGACCGGGCAGGGCAACGGTCAAGGCGGTCGCGAACACGGCCAGAAGGCCGACCAACTGCCCGGCTACCGGTCGATCAGCGACCCCGCGGCCCGGGCGCACCTCGCCGAGGTCTGGGGGGTGGCACCGGACAGCCTGCCCGGCCCCGGCCGTAGCGCCTACGAACTGCTGGCCGCTCTCGGGACGCGGGACGGGCCGCGCGCGCTGCTCGTCTTCGGGTCCAACCCGGTGGTGTCCGCCCCGCACGCCGCCCACGTCACCCGCCGGCTGTCAGCCCTCGACCTGCTGGTCGTCGCGGACTTCGTGCCGTCCGAGACGGCGGCCCTCGCCGATGTGGTCCTGCCGGTGACCCAGTGGGCGGAGGAGGACGGCACGGTCACCAATCTGGAGGGCCGCGTGCTGCGCCGCCGTGCGGCCGTCGACGCACCTGCCGGGGTCCGCACCGACCTGGAGGTCCTGCACGGCCTCGCCGTCCGGGCCGGCACTCCGGCCGGGCGATTCCCGGCCCGGCCGCGCGAGGTCTTCGAGGAGCTGCGCCGCGCCTCCCGGGGTGGACGGGCCGACTACTCGGGCATCTCCTACGACCGGCTCGAAGCGGGCGAGGCCCTGCACTGGCCGTGCCCCGAGGCCCCTGCGGGACAGGAGCGCCACCCGGGCACACCACGGCTCTTCCTCGACCGGTTCGCGTACCCCGACGGCCGCGCCCGCCTCGCCCCCGTCACCCACCGGGCCGCGGACGAGTCGCCGGGCGAGGACTTCCCGTTGTTCGCGACGACCGGGCGGGTGCAGGCCCAGTACCAGTCCGGCGCGCAGACCCGCCGGGTGCCGGAGCTGGTGGCCGCCGCCGGGGAACCACAGGTGGAGATGCACCCGGACACCGCGCGCCGGGCCCGTCTCACCGACGGCGCCATGGCCGTCGTACGGTCGGCGCGTGGCCGGACGCTGGCCCGGGTCAAGGTGACCGACACGGCCCGTATCGACACCGTGTTCCTGCCGTTCCACTTCCAGGGCGCGGGGCGGGCCAACCTGATCACGAACCCGGCGCTCGACCCGGTCAGCCACATGCCCGAGTTCAAGGTCAGCGCGGTGACCGTGACCCCGGCGACGGAGGAACCGACATGACCGCGGTGGTCATCGCCGGCGGGGGACCGGCGGCCCACCGGCTCGCCGAGCGCCTCACCCGTCACGGCCACCGCGGCAGCGTCACGGTGCTCGGAGCGGAGCCGCGGCCCGCGTACCACCGTTCCCTGCTCGGCTCCGTCCTCGACGGCACCCTCGGCGCCGACCGGCTCACCCTGCCGCCGCTGCCGCCGGACGTGGCCGTGCACACCGGTGTGACGGTCACTCACATCGACCGGGAACCGCGCCGTGTCCACACCGGCGACGGCCGCGGATTCCCCTACGACGTCCTGGTCCTGGCCACCGGCGCCCGGCCGGTCCTGCCGGACGTGCCGGGTCTGGCCGGGTCCGGCCGTCCGGCCGCCGGGGTGCGCACCCTGCGCACCCCGGACGACGCGAGGCCGCTGCCGCCCGGCCCGGCAGCCGTACTGGGCGGCGGGGTGCTGGGCGTGGAGACGGCGTTCGCACTGCGCCGAGCGGGACGCGACGCCACCCTGGCGCACCCCGGCCGGTACGTCATGGACGGCTGGCTGGACAGGACCGCGGGCGAGCTGCTCACCGAGCGGCTACGGGCCGCGGGCGTCACGGTCCACACCGGCGTCCGGGCCGTGCGCCGTACCCCGAAAGCCCTGCTGCTCGACGACGGCGCGGAGATCCCGGCCCGGTACGTCCTCGTCGCCACGGGCGCGGTGCCCGACGCCGGTCTCGCGCGGGCCGCGGGTCTGCTCGTCGACCACGGTGTCCTGATCGACGACCGGATGTGTACCAGCGACCCGCACATCCGCGCCATCGGCGACTGCGCCCAGCACCCGGGGCGTCCCCCGGCCACGATCGGCTCCGCCTGGGACCAGGCCGACGCCCTCGCGGCGCTGCTCACCGGTGGCACCGAACCGTACCGGCCCACACCGCGGTTGCTGCGCCCGCGCATACACGGCACAGACCTGGCCGTCACCCCGCCTTCCCCGATGTCCGCCGGTGACCGCGCGGTGTCCCTCTCGGACCCGGCCCGGGGCCGCTACGCGCGTCTGGTCCTGCGTGCCGGGCGCGTCCACTCCGCCGTGCTGATCGGCTTTCCGCGGGCCATCGCCGCCGTGAGCCGGCTCTACGAGCGCTCGGCCGAGGTGCCCGGCGACCGGCTGGCCCTGCTCCTGGGGACCGCCGGTGGATATCCGGCCGAGGCGCCGGAGCGGGCCGACCTCGTGGTGTGCGACTGCAACAACGTCACCGGGAGCGCCCTGGCTCACGCCTGGCACGAAGGCGCCCGCGAGCTGCCCGCCCTGGCCCGCCGTACCCGTGCCACCACGGGCTGCGGCGACTGCACCTCCCACGTACAGGCGGTCTGCGACCGTCTGCGCGCGGATTCGACGGCGACCACGAGGGGCGATGCCGCATGACCCGCACCCTGGTGATCGCCGGCCACGGCATGGCGGGACACCGCCTGGCCGAGGAAGTGCTCGCGCGGGACGCGGCGCGCACGTGGCGGCTCGTGATCCTCGCCGAGGAGGACCGGCCCGCCTACGACCGGGTCGCCCTGTCCACACTGTTCGACGGCAAGTCGCCCGAGGACCTCGCCCTAACCGGCCACGACTTCCTGACCCACCCGCGCGTCCGGCTGCGCCTGCGGACCACGGTGACCGCGATCGACCGCGGCCGTACCGCCGTGATCTGCCAGGACGGCACCGAGGTCCGCTACGACGCCCTGGTGCTCGCCACCGGTTCCCGGCCGTTCGTACCACCCGTGCCGGGCGCGGCGCTTCCCGGGAGCTTCGTCTACCGGACGGTGGCGGACATCGACGCGATCCGTGCGGCCGCCGGGGAGCCGGGCCGGCCGGCCGTGGTGATCGGCGGGGGCCTGCTGGGCCTTGAGGCGGCGAACGGGCTGCGCTCCCTCGGCCTGCGCCCCCACATCGTGGAAACGGCCCCGCGGCTGATGGCCCTCCAGCTCGACGAGGGCGCCGGCCGCGTCCTGGCCCGGCTCATCGGTGCCCTCGGTGTGACCGCGCACTGCTCTTCCACCACCGCTTCGGTCGAGGCGGGGCCCGACGGGCGGGTGGCCTCCGTCCGCCTGTCCGGCGGCACCGAACTCCCCGCATCCGTCGTGGTGTTCGCGGCCGGGGTGCGCCCGCGCGACGAGCTGGCCGAGCCGGCGGGCCTGGCCCGGGGGGAACGCGGCGGCTTCCTCGTCGACGAACTGTGCCGTACGGGCGGCGGTCCGATCTGGGCCATCGGCGAATGCGCGGCGGTCTCCGGCCGGACCTACGGTCTCGCGGCCCCCGGCTACCGAATGGCGCGGAGCGTCGCCGACCAGTTGACGAACGGCGGCGGGGTCCCGTTCACCGGTGCGGACATGTCCACCAGGCTGAAGCTGATAGGCGTCGACGTCGCCTCGTTCGGCGACGCGTTCGCGCGTACCGAGGGCGCCATGGAATACGTGGTCCAGAACGACGCCGCGGCGACCTACGCCAAACTGGTCCTCGGCCCGGACGGGCGCACTCTGCTCGGTGGCGTACTCGCGGGGGACGCTCGCGCCTACCCGGGGCTGCGTTCCCTGACGGGGCTGCCCTTCGGCGTGCCGCCCGATGAACTGCTCGCACCGGGCCGTTCACGAAACGGCCCGTGACGGGCATGGCACAGGAGACGCCGGGGCCGGCACCCCGGACAGGAGTCCCGTCGGCCAACCGGTAAGCAGCGTCCGCCACCTGCTGGCGGACACTCCGAGTAGCGGCGGCCCGTACCTGGGTGAGTGGCGGTGGCCCGTTCCGCCTCCGCTCGCCCCGGACGCGCCGAGGAGCTCACACCGGGTGCACGGCCGTGTCGTTCCACGAGGGCGCACGGCGCCGGCGCCGCCAGTAGGCCACGGTCAGCACCGCCAGCATCGGCCCCCACAGCACCAGCGGTGTGTAGCAGGAGTAGAACCACACGCTCGCGATGCCGGTGCCCTGCCCGGGCGCGGCGGGCGGGAGTTCGTCGCCGCGGACGGTCAGCCCCATGACCGTCGTGACCGGAAGCAACAGCGAGAACAGCGCGGTCAGCACCGTCGCCCCCACCGCCGCGGGCACGACGGCGGACCCGACCGGCACCCGGCGCCCGCGCAGGCCGGGCAGCCACCCGGGGAACACCTCGCCCCACCGCGCGACCAGCCCGACCGCGGTGAACGCCAGCAGTTCGGACACCACCGACAGCATCACCACGTACAACCGCTCACCGGCGCCCGACCCGCTGTCGAACGCCGCCGGCAACCGCCAGACGCCGGACGGCAGCACGACCAGCGGAACGGAGTACGCGAGCCGCCGTGTCCACACCGGGACCCCGGGCACCGGCTCGTGCGCGGCCTTCCACATGGTGCGGAGCCGTCCGGGACCCGGCGTGCCCAGGGAGCCGCAGGACATGTGTGCCTCCTCGATCCGGCGAGCCCGCTGGCCCGTCCCGCATCGAAGATCGCAGCTCACCGACCGCGGGCGGATCGCCCTGCGGACGTATCCTCCTCCGCCTCCAGGCGGAGCACGCCGGCCCTCTCAGGGCTTAGAGCGTCCGCCAGTAGGTGGCGCGGCGTCGCGGGCCGGCTCAAGACTCATGTCGCCCGCGGAGCACGGGAGTTGAGCGAGGAACGCGAGTGGCCGCCCGGGCACGACCCGTCCGCGCGGGCGGGGCCTGCTGGCGGACGCTCCAAACACGTACCGGAGCAAGATCACTCGATCGGGGGTAAGAGCGGCGGCCGACCGCAGGATCTGATCCTCGCTCCTGCTTGAGTGATCCCCGGGAGGAGCGACCGCCCTCCCGCCTCCCCTCGCCGCCTGGCTCGCGCCTCGTGAAGGAGAACGTGCAGATGACCGCCCTGTCCGAACCGGAAGCGCCGGTGGAACCCCCGCAGCAGACCAGTCTCAGTACCCGGGCCGCCCGCAACCTCGCCTCCACCACCAAGTCCGCCCCGCAGATGCAGGAGATCACCTCCCGCTGGCTGCTGCGCACACTTCCCTGGGTGGAGACGAAGGGCGGCACCTACCGGGTCAACCGCCGCCTGAGCTACACCGTCGGCGACGGCACCATCGAGTTCGTCCAGGACGGCGCCGACGTCCGGGTCGTGCCCCGCGAACTCGGCGAACTCGCCCTGCTGCGCGACTTCGACGACGTCGAGGTGCTGAACGCCCTCGCCGGCCGATGCGTCCAGCGCGACTTCGCCGCCGGCGAGGTACTCGTCGAACGCGGCACCCCCGCCGGCGCGATCCACCTGATCGCCCACGGCCGCATCAAGCAGACCACCGCCGGCAAGTACGGCGACGAGGCGGCCGTCGCCGTGCTCGCGGACGGCGGCCACTTCGGCGAGCAGGCCCTCCTGGACCCCGACGCCCGGTGGGACAGCACGGCCACCGCCGAGACCGCGGGCACCCTGCTCACCCTGTCCCGAGCGGACTTCGACGCCGTCCTGGCCTCGGCGGCGCCCCTGCGGGCCCACGTGGAGCAGTTCCGCACCCTGCCCCACCAGCGGCAGAACCGGCACGGCGAGGCCGAGATCAAGATGTCGGCCGGTCACAACGGAGAGCCCGAACTGCCCGGCGCCTTCGTCGACTACGAGCTCAGGCCGCGCGAATACGAACTCTCCATCGCGCAGACCGTCCTGAAGGTCCACACCAGGGTCGCCGACCTCTACAACGGGCCGATGGACCAGACCGAGGAGCAACTGAGGCTCACCATCGAGGCGTTGCGCGAACGCCAGGAGTACGAGCTCGTCAACAACCGTGAGTTCGGCCTGCTCCACAACGCCGACTTCAAGCAGCGCATCCAGAGCCACTCCGGGCTGCCCACCCCCGACGACCTGGACGAACTGCTCTGCCGCCGACGCGGCACCAAGTTCCTGTTCGCCCACCCGAAGGCGATCGCGGCGATCGGCCGCGAGTTCAACGCCCGCGGACTCTACCCGGACCACGTCGACCTCGGCGGCCAGCAGGTCCCGGCCTGGCGCGGGGTGCCGATCCTTCCCTGCGGGAAGATCCCCGTCACCGCGGACAACACCAGCTCGATCATCGCCATGCGCACCGGGGAGGAGAACCAGGGCGTCATCGGACTGCGCCAGACCGGCCTCCCGGACGAGTACGAGCCCGGCCTGTCCGTGCGCTTCATGGGGATCAGCGAACAGGCGATCATCTCCTACCTGGTCACCACGTACTACTCCGCCGCCGTCCTGGTACCGGACGCGCTCGGCGTCCTGGAGAACGTGCAGATCGCCCACCGGCGGGGGTGAGCCCACCCGCTCGGTATCCGGTAACGGCCCACCCCACCCCCAAGGAGCCAAGGATGCCCGACCCCGGGCCGGCCCCCTCCTCCCCGCCGTCGAAACCACCCGCCCCGCCGGACCCACCCGGCGTCATCGGAACAGAGACGGCTCCGAACCCCGCCCTGGCCCGGGTGCTGCGCGGCCCGCACGGCCTGGGCACGACCGGTCTCCGGCTGGCCCGGCCCACGGGCCCCCCGGCTGCCGCCGCCCCCGCAGCCCCCGCGGAGGGCACGCCGGTCCCCGGCCTCTACCACCACCTCGTGCCACCACCGGACCCGGCGCGCGTGGCGGAGGTCAGCCGCCGGATCAAGACCTGGGCCGTGGACGAGGCCCAGGTCTTCCCGCCGGAATGGGAGGACCAGTTCGACGGCTTCTCCGTGGGCCGCTACATGGTCGCCTGCCATCCCGACGCACCGACCGTCGACCACCTGATGATCGCCGCGCGCCTGATGGTGGCCGAGAACGCGGTGGACGACTGCTACTGCGAGGACCACGGCGGCTCCCCCGTCGGCCTGGGCAGCCGCCTCCTGCTCGCCCACACCGCACTCGACCCGCTCCACACCACGCGGGAGTACGAACCGGCCTGGCAGGAGTCCCTCCAGTCGGACGCGCCCCGGCGCGCCTACCGCTCCGCCATGGAGTACTTCGTCCGGCAGGCCACGCCCTCGCAGGCGGACCGGTACCGGCACGACATGGCGCGGCTGCACCTGGGATACCTCGCCGAGGCGGCCTGGGACCAGCTCGACCACCTTCCCGAGGTGTGGGAGTACCTGGCGATGCGCCAGTTCAACAACTTCCGCCCCTGTCCCACCATCACGGACACCATCGGCGGCTACGAGCTGCCGGCCGACCTGCACGCCCTGCCGCGGACACAGAAGGTCATCGCCCTCGCGGGAAACGCCACCACCCTCGTCAACGACCTGTACTCGTACACCAAGGAGCTCAAGAGCCCGGGGCGGCACCTGAACCTGCCCGTGGTGCTCGCCGAGCGCGAGGGTCTGACAGAGCGCGAGGGCTACCTCAGGGCGATCGAGGTCCACAACGAACTCATGCGCCGCTTCGAAGCCGAAGCCGCCTCCCTGGCCGCGGCCTGCCCGGTGCCGACCCTGCTCCGCTTCCTGCGCGGCGTGGCCGCCTGGGTCGACGGCAACCACCACTGGCACCAGACCAACACCTACCGCTACAGCCTGCCCGACTTCTGGCAAGAACAAGAAACGGACTCAGTGTGACCAGCACCGACCTCACCGCCACCCCGACCCTCTCGGCCGCCCCGGGACTCATCCCCTCTCCCGCCTCCCCCTACCAGGGCGACATCGCCCGCTACTGGGACCAGGAGGCCCGGCCCGTGAACCTGCGGCTCGGCGACGTCGACGGCCTCTACCACCACCACTACGGCATCGGTGCGGTCGACCGCACCGCCCTCGGCGACGCCGGGGACGACGAGCGCGAGAAGAAGCTGATCAGCGAGCTCCACCGCCTTGAGTCGGCACAGGCCGAACTGCTGCTCGGCCACCTCGGGGACATCGCCCCGGACGACACCCTGGTCGACGCCGGCTGCGGCCGCGGCGGCTCGATGGTCATGGCGCACCAGCGCTTCGGCTGCCGGGTCGAGGGCGTCACCCTGTCGGCCAAGCAGGCCGACTTCGCCAACCATCGCGCCCGTGAACTGCGGATCGAGGACCATGTCCGCGCCCGGGTCTGCAACATGCTGGACACGCCCTTCGAGACGGGGCGGGCCGCCGCCTCGTGGAACAACGAGTCGACCATGTACGTCGACCTGCACGACCTGTTCGCCGAACACTCCCGCATCCTGGAGGTCGGCGGCCGCTACGTGACCATCACCGGCTGCTGGAACCCGCGGTACGGCCAGCCCTCCAAGTGGGTCTCCCAGATCAACGCGCACTTCGAGTGCAACATCCACTCGCGCCGCGAGTACCTGCGGGCCATGGCCGACAACCGCCTCGTGCCGCAGGCCGTCATCGACCTCACACCCGACACGCTCCCCTACTGGAAGCTGCGGGCCACGTCGTCCCTGGTGACCGGTATCGAGGAGGCGTTCGTCAAGTCGTACGAGGACAGGTCGTTCCAGTACGTCCTGATCGCCGCCGACCGCGTGTGACCGCCGAACTTCCCTGCCCCTGACGTGCGTTGGGAAGGGGGGCGGACTGCTCCCAGGAGCGGCCCCTCCTCTTCCCGCGCCGTCCACGATCGGGACGCCGCCGATCCCACGCGACGCCGGTGAGGTCGCGGGCAGTCGCCCACCCACCCGGAGAGCCCCTGGCGGGCTCCCGGGAACAAGAGTGAGCCGGGCGGCGAGGGACACCTCACACTCTCAAGTGCCCCTCGCCGCCCGGCTGTTCAGTCTGCCGTACGGAATGACCGCCGGTCTTCAGTTCCGGATCCCCCTCGCCACCACCGGCAGCTCAGCCAGCGTCCTCCTCCCACGCATGGTCTCCTCCACCAGCGCCCCGGCCCGTACGAATGACAAGCGCAGCGCAGAAGTCACCACCCGGGTCTTCGTGACCTCGGACGAGGAGCGCTACCCCGACCTGTTCGGCTTCACCGACGGAAACAACGCCGGAAGGCCCAAAGCCCGTCTTGAAGTCCTTCGGCGCCTGACCAGCCTGCCGCGACATGCAGTCGACCTGAGCCATGACCAGGCAGCCAACACACGGCTGCTCAACGCCCTCACAGCATCTATGCGGACTGAAGCTCTACCTGGACTGGACCTCTGACGGCGCGTGGATCGCCTGGCTGGCGATCTGACGAGGCATAACTGCTCACTAGCCGACCTGACGCCGGGATCCGTGTGCCGAGGCGCGGCACGCGCGTTGCTGTCCAGGTGTCGTTGGCCTGCGGGGCGGGCGTGCTGGTACGAGCAGGGAGACGTCTGGGACAAGGTCTCCCATCTGCGCCCGGCTGTGTCGGCTCCCGGACCGACGTGGGGTACGGGCACGGTCACGGCGATGCGCCGGCTGATGACGGTCAACGCCGCGACGCTCTGCGACCCGTCGAACAAGGGACCGCTCGCCGGACACGACACCTGGGTGAGCGCCTTCGAGGAAGCCGGACACGCACTGGCCCACCTCGCCCGGCGAGGTCAGCTCGAACGCGGCCTGCGGGCGGTCGTCGCCCACCACTTCATCTTCCACGCCAACCGCGCCGGCCTCTCCACCGAGGACCAAAGCGCCATGTCAGCACTAGTGAAAGAGATCGTCATGGGTTCGAGCGACCACACTGAGACCGCCCCGGCAACGGCCGGCGAGGACACTAGCCTGACCGCCGTGAGCACCGACACCATCGAAGCCGACGACACCGCCGCCGAACGCCTCCGCAACGCTCTGGTCGACCAGATCATCTCCGAGGACCGGATCAGGACCCCGCGCGTCATCGAGACGATGCGTACCGTGCCCCGCCACACGTTCGTGCCCGAAGCGTCGCTGGAAGACGCCTACGCGAACTCGATCGTCCCCATCAAGTACAACGAGGACGGCCAGTCGATCAGTTGCGCCTCCCAGCCGGGCGTCGTCGGGGTGATGCTGGAGCAACTCCAGCCGCAGCCCGGCGAACGCATCCTGGAGCTGGGCGCCGGCACCGGCTACAACGCCGCGCTGCTGGCCCACCTCGTCGGCGAGAGCGGTCATGTCACCACCATCGACGTGGACGAGGACCTGGTGGAAGGCGCCCGCGCGCACCTGGCCGCGGCAGGGGTCGAGAACGTGACGGTCGTCCTCGGCGACGGCGCGGTCGGGCACGCCGACGGCGCACCCTACGACCGGATCATCGCCACCGTGGGAGCACACGGCATCCCGCACGCCTGGCTGGAGCAGTTGGCCCAGGGCGGACGCCTCCTCGTCCCCCAGCGGCTGCGCGGCAGCGTCAACCGGTCCATCGCCTACGAGCGCCGCGGCGACCAATTCGGCTCCGTCAGCAGCGAGATGAACACCTTCATGCCCCTGCGGCGAGGTGTCGCCGACGACGACCGGCCGCTCATCCCGGTCACCGCCACCGGGGCGGTCCACCTCCAGACCAACACGGACCAGGCGATCGACGCCGCCGCTCTGGCCGACGTCCTCGACCAGCCCTCCGTGCAGGAATGGACCGGTGTCCTGGTGCGGGGTGGGGAGTCCCCGGAGTGGATGGAGCTGTGGGTGACCCTCGCCCTGCCCAGCGGTCTGAACTGGATGTCCTTCGACAGGGCGAAGACCGCCGGGACGCTGCTGACCGACGACCCGTACCCGAGTTCCACCGCGGTCTTCGACAAGAGCGCGCTCACCTACCTGGCCCGCCGGGTGTCCGACCAGAAGACCCCCGAAGGCGGCAAGCTCTGGGAGTTCGGCGTCATCGGGCACGGGCCCGGCAGCGCCGAGCTTGCCACCCGCGTCGCTGAAGCGATCAGGGAGTGGGACCGCGACTACCGCGGCCGCGAAGCGGACTTCGAACTGCGCCCGCTCGACGTGGCCCCCGCCGAGCCCCAGCCCGGACAGTTCACCATCAGCACGCCGCTCAACCAGATCGTCGTCAAGTGGCAGTAGGCGACAGGTAGTTGCTGCCTCGTGTCCCCGCCCACGCCGGGCGGGGACACGCCCCTTCGCCTCTTGGAGGACGCACGGACCGCAATGGCCCGATAGCCCGGCGCTTCCCGCTCATCGCACGCTTCCGGCCGGCCTGCCTGCCTCTCCCGGAGCGCGTCCAAGCCCTCACCGCCCTCGCTGACCAGAGCGAGCAGGACCACGACCAGGGCGTGGCCTCGTCCGTCCACAACCAGGCCGCCCTCCTCGCCTCCGACGTGGGGCTGCCCGAACTCGCCCGCGAGATGTGCCACGCCCACGCGCACGCCTACTTGCAGGCGTGCCCCCTTCCCGCGATGAGCGCCATCCGAGGACTGGAGCCACTGGTCAACCTCGCCCGCCTGGAGATCCGCGCCGGGCACGCAGACGCGGGCCGGAACGGCCTCACCGCGTTGTTCGAGGCCGTCACCGACGGAACAGGTCTCGAATACGACGGCATCACCGTCCCGGAGGAACTCGTCGCAACCGCGGAGGACCGGCAACAAGTGCGCGGCTGGCTGTGGCGCGTGCTCCTCGCCGACGGCACGCGGACACTCACCTCCGCCGGACGCTGGAGCGAGGCCGAAGCCCACATCGAACGGCACCGCGGTGTGGGGCGACGGATGCTCGACGGACGCCAAGTCGCCGTCGTCGCCGCCCTCGTCGACGACGATCACGCGCGGGCTGCCCGACTCGTTGCCGAAACGGCCCCCGGTGACCCCTGGGAGCGCAACGTCACCCTGAGCCTCGCCACCGCGGGCAAGATACAGAGCGGGACGGCGCGCGAAGCCGACCTCGCCGCCTTGACGACCGCCTACCTTGAGTCCGCGCGGGAGCCGGGCCGGACAGTCTTCGACACACGCCTGGGCCTGACCGTCCTGGACCTCTCACACCTCGCGGAACATCCAGCGGACGCCGTAGCCCACGCTTTGGTGTCGCGGGCGGTTGAAGCGGCAGACGGCTACGCCGCTCGTGAACTCCTCACCCACGGCCCGTGCTTGAACCTCCTCAACGAACAGCAGACCTCCCACTGCCGCGAACTCGTGAATGCCTGCGCGCTCGCAGCGCAACGTCTGCCCGAGGGCGTACTCGGCGAGCTGAAGCACGCACTCCACAAGGCCGACCGGGTACTCCGGCAGGGCTTCGTATAAGGGCCTGCTGGGCGGCGCTCGGGATGTCCGACACCAGCCATAGCGTCGGCTGAATGGACCAGACGAACGCCACGGCACCCGCTCGGCGAGTGGAGATCACCACGCGGGGCGGCCGGGCCGACATCGAGATCGACGGCAGGAGCATCGAGCCGAGCGCCGTGAAGGCGTACTCCGTCAGCCACCTCGCCGGGGAACACCCCGAGGTGCTGCTGCACGTCGCGGACCGGAACGACACCCAGTGGTCAGGGATCGCCCGCGTCGCGGTGGCCGACCTCCCGCCCCTGGCCCGGCCGCGGCCGTGTTCCTCGACGCCCTCGACCCGGAGGCGCTGGAGGGCGCCGCGCTTTCCCGTCCCGACCTCGGCACGGAGCCGTACTCCCTGACGAAGGCCATGCTCACCCAGCTCGGAGAGTGGGCTCGTGGCCTTTGACGTGGACGGCGCCCGTCGAATCGTCGCCCGCATCCTTGACGACAAGCTGGAGGTCTGGCGCGACAGCGCGGGCCGTACGGACGACGTGCTCGACGAGAGCACCGGAAGGCTGGTGACGCCGTCGCTGCACCGCACGGTTCTCCGCCAACTCCTCTCGCGGGCACCGACTTCGGTGACCTGGAGAGGTGGCCGAGAACAGCTTGACCGGGGCAGCCGCCCCGCTACCGTCCGGAGGGTAGAACCGCCGTGCAGCAACACCCTGAATCGACCAGTTCCACCGCACCGATGCAGGAGGATGCCGATGACTCCCAGGGTGACCGATCAGTGCGCGGGGACGGCCCCGGCTGTGCCGTGCAGGACCCGTTCGACCTTGACATCAGCGTCATCGAGTCCGACGGCGGCTGCGGCAACTCCTCCATTCCCAGCGGTTTTTGACCGCATCAGAACACCGGCACGGCACCCATGCCGCGCCGGCCCCGCCACGCGGCACGTACCCCGTGCCCTTCGATCCGAGCCGCACACGACTACGGAGGAAACAGCACATGGAGAACGACGATTTCGACCTCGACATCAGCGTCCTGGAGTCCGGTGACGGACAGGCCGCGCTGATCAACCTCACCGACGACGGCTGCGGCAGCACCTGCTCCAGCCCGTGCGCCACCAACGTGGCGTGAACACTTCCACCGCACGACGAGTAGGAAGAGAGATCCGCATGAACGCGAACGCGATCAAGAGCCAGGTGCAGCCCCCCAAGGCCACGGCGGACGGTGACGCATTCGATCTGGACGTCAGCGTCCTGGAGTCCGGCGACGGTTCCGCCTCGCTGATCAACCTGACGGACGACGGCTGTAGGCCCAGTTGCCATGAGTCCTGCGCCACCAACGTCGCCTGACTCCGAGCACGGGACGTGCCAGCCCGAGCGGTCATCCGCCGCACGGGCTGGCACCCCGCCACGCCACGAACAGGGAGGGCGCATGGATTCCAGGAAGGGTGAACCGCTGTACCGATGTGCGGACATGGCACTCGTGCGCGCCGCCCGTTACCCAAGGCTGCCGCTGCCCGCGTGGCCGGACCTGACCGACGGCACCCCAGCCGGGCAGGTTGGGTGGCTGGCGTGGCTGCGAGACGTCTGGTCGATGACGGAGGCCGCCGACGCCATCGAGCAGGCCAGCCCCTTGCTCGCAGAGCAGGTCGAGACCCTGTGCTCGGCGGCTCGGCCTGAGACCCGTCAGTTACGCCGCGCTGTGCTGTCCGTCATGCGGTACCTGCTGCGGATGACGGGCCGAGCGACACCCAACGGCCTGTTCGCCGGCATCGCTCCTGCCTCCTTCGGAGCACGGCCGGGATGGACCTGGGGCGAGTGGCACCGCGCAGTTGTACGGGCCGACGGCGGCTGGATCGCTGACTTGATCGCTCGTCTGGAAGCGATCCCCGAACTCCTTCGGCACCTGAACGTGGTGGCCAACAACACCGCCTACATACGCGGCGGCCGGCTGATCGTGCCCTATCCGCCTCGCTCACACCGCACCGAGGCCAGCCCTGCCGCGGAAGTGTCCCTCCGATACACCTCCGCTGTACGGATCGCCATCGATGTTGCGGCCTCGCCCGTTCCATTCTCCGCGATCGTGGGACAGGTGAAGACCGAGTTCCCCGACGTAGCCCGTGACCGGGTGGAAGGACTCGTCACCAGTCTGATCCAGCGCGGCGTGCTCATCACCAGCCTGCACGCACCCTCCGCCACCCTGGACGCCCTCGATCACCTGGTCCAGCAAGCTGAGGCTGCTGACGCACCGCCCACCGCGGACCTCGTGGCCGACCTGCGAGCGGTCCGAGACGCCATCCGACAGCACAACCAGGTCCTCGCCCCGGCGGATGGCCGGCGCCTGCGTACCGCCCTGCGCCATACGATGACGACTTTGAGCACCGTCAAGTCCCAGCCCCTCACGCTGGACCTGCGCCTGGACTGCTCCCTCACTCTGCCCCCGCAGGTTGCCCGCGAGGCGGAGGAGGCCGTCACCGTGCTGGCCCGGCTGACCCCGTATCCCTTCGGCACTCCGGCGTGGAAGGACTTCCACAACCGGTTCTTCGAGCGGTACGGCATCAACTCGCTCGTCCCTGTCCGGGACGTCGTGGACCCGGACGTCGGTCTCGGCTTCCCGGCCGGATACCGGGACGCGGAACCTGAACAGCGTGAGCCCCTGACCTTCCGTGAGCGGCAGTTGCTCTCCCTCGCCCAGGCGGCTGCGCTCGATGGACGGGACGAGATCTGCCTGGACGAGAGGCTGATCCGCACGCTGAGGGTCGGAGACCACGACGCTCCGCAGGTACCGGCCCACACGGAACTGCGCTTCCAGGTTCGGGCCACGTCCCAAGCCGCCCTCGAAGACGGGGACTTCACCATTCACGGCGTCGCACCCTCCCGTGGCATCGGCACGACGTTCGGGCGAAGCCTCGGGCTGCTCAGACGAGAGGACCAGGCCCGCGTCACCGCCGTGCTGAAGAAGCTGCCCGTCAACGCGCCCGGCTCGCTGCCGACGCAGGTCGCCTTCGCTCCGCTCGACCGTGGCGACGCCAACGTCACCCGCGTTGCCGAACTCCTGCCGGCCGTGATCAGCCTGGCGGAGCACCGTCCGGCGGACGAACGCACCATCACGCTCGATGACCTCGCTGTGGGCTGCGACCGCCGCGGGCTCTACCTCGTCTCCCTCTCCCGCGCGTGCCTGCTGGACCCTACTATGACGCTGCACGCGCTGGACCTGCGCCGCCACACGCCGCCGCTCGCACGCTTCCTCACTGAGATCAGCCGGGCCCAGGCCGCGGTCCTGACCGTCTTCCCGTGGGCGTCCGCCGCCGCCCTGCCGTACCTGCCGCGCGTCCGCTACGGGCGCACGATCCTCTCTCCGGCCAGGTGGCGGCTGGACCGGACAGAACTTCCGGGGCGCCGTGCCTCCTGGGAGGAATGGCGCATGGCCGCCGACGAGTGGCGCTCACGCCGCCGCGTTCCGGACGAGGTCGCGCTGACCGAAGGCGACCAGCTCCTACCGTTGGACCTCTCCGAGAGCGCGCACCTCGCGCTGCTGCGTGCCCACTTGGACACCAACGAGTCGGCGGTCTTGACCGAAGTGGAGTCTGACGGGGGCTGGTTCGACGGACGGGCCCACGAGATCATCGCCCCGATGACGGCCGCTCGCTCTGCGCAGTGGCCGACCGCGCCGCCCGTGACCGCCGACCGGCTTCTCACCCGCGACCATGGTCACCTCCCGGGCACCACTCCGTGGCTGCTGGTCAAGTTGTACGGGCACGTCGAGCGACAGCCCGAGATCCTGGCCAACCACCTTCCCGAACTCCTGGCCCAGTGGAACGAGCCGCCTACCTGGTGGTACATGCGCTACCACGACCCGCGAAGGCACCTGCGCCTGCGCATCGCGGTCCCCGATCCGCAGGACTTCGCACCCACCGCGCAGCGGGTGGGTGCCTGGGCGGCCGGACTGCGCCGCGCCGGACTGCTCACCGACATGCAGTTCGCCACCTCCTATCCGGAAACCGGCCGGTGGGGCACCGGGGCGTTGATGAGCCTGGCCGAAGACGTCTTCGCCGCCGACTCCCGTGCCCTGGCAGTCCAGTTCGCCCAAAACCCGCGCCCTCACCAACAGGCCCTGACCGCTGCGAACTTCGTCGCTCTCGCTGCCGCCTTCACCGGCAGCACCGCCCGCGGCATGGACTGGCTGATCACCCACGGCCGGATCAGCGACCCGCGCCCCCTGGACCGCACCGTGCTCGGTGAGGCGGTACGCCTGGCCGATCCGGAAAACGACTGGGCGACCCTGCGCGCCACCCCCGGCGGCGCAGCCGTCGCTGCCGCCTGGAGCGAACGCGACGAAGCCCTGGCCCGCTACCGGAAGTTGCTTGACGAGTCCGGCCGCATCGACCCGAACCTCGTTCTTGACTCGCTGCTGCACGCCCACCACATCCGCGCCGCAGGCATCGACAAGGACGACGAGCGCACGTGCGTACGGCTGGCCCACGCCGCCGCAATGGCCTGGACCCACCGAGGAGATCACCATGAACCTGCGTGAGAACGCGCGGGTTGCCGCCGACACCATCGCTGAGCGGCTCGCCGCACCGCAGGAGGTGCGGGCGCTGCATCACCGCCAGGGCTGGTGGCCGCAGTCCCTCGCGCACGGCGCGGTCGGTGTCGCGCTGCTGCACATCGAACGGGCCCGCACCGACCAGGGGCCATGGCAGCGCGCCCACGACTGGCTCGCCTGCGCCGCAGCCGAACCCGCCGTCGGGGGCGCGGACAGCCACCTCTACTACGGAGCACCCGCCCTCGCCTTCGCCCTGCACGCCGCCGCCGACCGCCCCGGACGCTACGCCCGCGCCCTGAACACCCTCGACCAGTACGTCACGACGGCGATCCGCGACCGCCTCGTCAGCGCCCACACGCGCATGGACCGGGGCGAGATGCCCGCGCTGGCCGAGTTCGACACGATCCGGGGCCTGAGCGGGATGGGCGCGCTCCTGCTGCACCGCGACCGTCACACCGATGTGCTCCGCGAGATCCTGACGTACCTGGTCCGGCTGACCGAGCCGGTCGAGCACGACGGGGAACTCCTGCCTGGCTGGTGGAGCCACCTCGCCCCCTCCGGCAAGACCTCCCCGGACTATCCGGACGGGCACGCCAACAACGGCGCCGCCCACGGCATCGGCGGCCCCCTCGCCGTGCTCTCCCTCGCGGCCCGCCGCGGCATCACCGTCGACGGCCACCTCGACACGATCAACCGCATCCTGGCCTGGCTCGACCACTGGGAGCAGGAGGGTCCCGCAGGCCCGTGGTGGCCGTACTGGATCACCCGTGAGCACATGCGATCCGACACGCCCGGCCCCGGGCCCTCCCGGCCGTCCTGGTGCTACGGCACCGCAGGATTCGCCCGCACTCAGCAGCTCGCCGCTCTCGCCCTCAACGATCCCGTACGCCAACGCACGGCTGAGACCGCCCTCCTGCGCGCGATGACGGACCCCGGCCAGCTCGCCGCGACCGTGGACGTCTCCCTGTGTCACGGCTTCGCGGGTCTGGCGCACATCACGCAGCTCGTCGCCGCCGACGCCCTCACCCCCGGCCTCACCGAGTGCCTGCCCCGGCTCCTGGCCCCGATCACCGACACCGAGCCCGGCACGCCGGCCGACTCCCTGCTCACCCCTTCCGGCGGCGACATCGGGCTCCTCGAAGGCGCCGCAGGAACCGCCCTCGCCCTCCACGCCTTCCACACGGGGCCGCCGTCCGCGTCCGGGTGGGACACCTGCTTCCTGACCAACTAGCCTTGAGAAGAGGGAACATGACAGCGGACGAATGGCCACAACGCCTCATCCGTTTCACCGACTGGAGCCGCGCGGAGGCCACCGCCACCGAGCATCTGCTCCCGGTGCTGACCACTCAGCAGTCGGAACTGGCCCAGTGGTCCTTCCTGCGGAAGTACCCGTGGTGGCGGTTGCGGTACCGCCCCGCGGGCCCGGACTCCGCGAAGGGTCTGGACGCCGCCCTGGACGAGCTGGTCGACGCCGGCGTCCTCGCCTCCTGGACACCGGCCCTCTATGAGCCGGAAGAGACGGCCTTCGGCGGTCCGGCCGCCATGAAGATCGCGCACACCCTGTTCCACCACGACAGCCGTCACGTGCTGGAGGAACTGGCCCGCCAGCAGGCGGCGAACAGCCCCCCACTCGGCCGCCGCGAGCTGGGGGTGCTCCTGCTCAGCGTGGCGATGCGTGCGGCGGGACTCGACTGGTACGAGCAGGGCGACGTCTGGGCGAGGATCGCGGCCGAACGCCCCGGCGACGAGATCCGCAACCCGCAACGGCACCAGCCCGCCACCCACCGGTTGATGACAGCCGACGTCAGTACCACCAGCCGCAGCGTCACGGAAGGCCAACTCGCGCCGCTGGCCGAGTGGATAGCCACCTTCGAGTGGTTCGGCCAGCAGCTCGCAGACCTCAACCGCCAGGGCCACCTGGAACGAGGACTGCGGGCCGTGATCGCCCACCACGGCATCTTCCACTGGAACCGGCTGGGCCTCCCCGCGGAGGAGCAGCACACCTTGTCAACACTTGCGAAAGAAGTAGTCATGGGAACCAGCGACCACGCCGCGTCCACCCGAACCGAGGGGACGCCGAGCACAACGGTCACCGGGGTGAACGGCGACACCATCGAAGCCCCTTCCGCCGACCGCCTGCGCTCCCAACTGATCGACCATCTGGTCGAGGAGGGATGCGTGCGCACGCCTCGCGTGGAGGAGGCCATGCGGACTGTCCCCCGCCACCTCTTCGTCCCGAACGCCCCGCTGGCGAAGGCGTACGGCAACAAGCCCGTGGACACGAAGTTCGACGCATCCGGGGCTTCCATCAGCTGCGCCTCCCAGCCCGACATCGTCGGCATGATGCTGGAACAGCTCGACATCCAGCCCGGCCAGAAAATCCTGGAGCTGGGGGCGGGCACCGGCTTCAACGCCGGTCTCCTCGGCTACCTCGTCGGCGAGCAGGGCCACGTCACCACGATCGATGTGGACGAGGACATCGTGGACGGAGCGCGTGCCGGACTGGCCGCCGCCGACATCCACAACGTGGACGTGATCCTCGGCGACGGAGCCGTGGGCTATGCCCCCAACGGGCCGTACGACCGCATCGAAGCCACCGTCGGCGCCCACGCGGTGCCCCACGCCTGGCTCGACCAACTCGCCCCCGGCGGACGGCTTCTCACCCCGCTGCGCCTGCGTGGCAGCGTCTCCCGCTCGATCGCCTTCGAGAACCAGGACGGAGTCTGGCGCAGCGTCAGCAGCCAGATGAACACCTTCATGCCGCTGCGCCGGGGCATCGCCGACGACCCGCGCGTCTTCGTCCCCCTGGACCCCGACAACACCGTCACCCTCGTCACCAACGGAGACCAGAAGGTCGACGCGGACGCCCTGAGCGACATCTTCCGCCAGCCGCGCACCGAGGTATGGACCGACGTCACCTTCCGGGGCCCGGAGTCGGCGGAGTACCTGGAACTGTGGCTCACCTGCGCCATGCCGAACGGCCTGAGCCGGATGCCCGCCAAGGCCGAGGCCATCGAGAAGAAGCTGGTCACCGCGCCCTACCGGTCCTCGACCGCGGTCTTCGAGGGCGGCACGCTCACCTACCTCACCCGGCGGCCATACGCGACGAAGGCCCCCGACGGCGCCAACCTCTACGAGTTCGGCGTCATCGGCCACGGCCCCGACGCCGAGACCCTCGCCCGAAACGTCGCGGAGCAGATCCGCACCTGGGACCAGGACTTCCGGCCGCTCGACGTCGGGTTCGAGATCCAGCCGCTCGGCGCAGCCCCGCTCGCACCGAAGCCGGGCCGCTTCGCCCTCGACAACGCGCTGAACCGCATCGTCATCGAATGGCAATGACATGGACGTCAGCCAGATAGCACGGCGGTTCCCACTCGTAGCCCGTCCGCGACCGGCCTGCCCACCTCTCGCGGAACGGATTCGACAGGTCACGGCCCTGGCCCACGCCGCCAAGCACGACGGCAAGGCGACCTCCGCGACCGTCTCTCTGAACAAGGCGGCGCTCATTGCGAGTGACTGCGGCATACCGGACCTGGCGCGTGCTCTGTGCTGGCGTCACACCGAGGTTTTCCTGCGCGCTCAGCCCCTGAGCGCGCAGGAGGCCCGGCACGCCCTGGAGCCCCTGGTAAACCTGGCGCGACTGCGCGTCCGCGACGGCGACGGGCTCGGCGCGTACCACCTGCTCGACTCCTTGAACCGGGCGGTGAGATCAAAGACGGAAGCGGTCATCGACGGCCGCTCCATGTCCTTCCAGCACCTCACGCAATCGGCAGCCGACCATCAGCAGGTATGCCAGTGGCTGTGGGCCGTCATCCTCGGCGACGGGACCCGCGCCCTCGTCGCCGCAGGCCGATGGGACCGCGCACGGGCGCACAGCGAGCAGCACCGCGGCGTGGGCCAGCGACTCCTCGACGGGCGTCAAGTAGAAGTCCTCGTCCGTTGCCTCGGTGAGCAGCCCAGCGAAGCACTGGAGTTCCTGAACAAGACGACTCTGACGGAAGATTGGGAGCACTCCGTCGCTGCGTGCCTCGCCGTGCTCTGCCTCACCGCAGCCGGAGAGCACCCGGTCGACCCCGTTGAGAAGATGGTGAAGCACTACCTGGCCCTCGACGCAGCCCCCGAGATTGCCGTCTTCCGCTCCCGAGTCGGCCTGGCTGCGCTCGACCTTGCCCCGCGTAACCGGCAGGCCGAGGTGTTGCGCCGCCTCATCCGCGAAGCAACAACGTGCGGAGACGGATACGTCGCGCGCGATGTCCAGGCTCATTCCGTGTGCCGCGAGGAGATGAGCCCGGACGAGTTCGACACGTTGTCGGCCGCCGTTGCCTCGGCCGGCCTCGGCCATGGCCACATTCCCGATCCCTTGGAGCGGGATCTCCTGGACGCTGTCACGGTCAGTGTGAGCGCGACGGAACGTCACCTGACTCAGGAGCTCCCCGCCGACTTGTGAAGCCCCTCGGCTTGTCCGACACCAGCCATAGCGTCGGCTGAATGGACCAGACGAACGCCACGGCACCCGCTCGGCGAGTGGAGATCACCACGCGGGGCGGCCGGGCCGACATCGAGATCGACGGCAGGAGCATCGAGCCGAGCGCCGTGAAGGCGTACTCCGTCAGCCACCTCGCCGGGGAACACCCCGAGGTGCTGCTGCACGTCGCGGACCGGAACGACACCCAGTGGTCAGGGATCGCCCGCGTCGCGGTGGCCGGCCTCCCCGACCCTGGCCCGGCCGCGGCCGTGTTCCTCGACGCCATCGACCCAGAGGCGCTGGAGGGCGCCGCGCTTTCCCGTCCCGACCTCGGCACGGAGCCGTACTCCCTGACGAAGGCCATGCTCACCCAGCTCGGAGAGTGGGCTCGTGGCCTTTGACGTGGACGGCGCCCGCCGAGTCGTCGCCCGCGTCCTTGACGACAAGCTGGAGGTCTGGCGCGACAGCGCGGGCCGTACGGACGACGTGCTCCACGAGAACACCGGAAGGCTGGTGCCGCCGTCGCTGCACCGCACGGTTCTCCACCAGCACCACGTCCACCAGAGCGAAGTCCACGATCTGCGCGACGGCGTCGCCGATATGTGTCGCCGATATGTTCTGTGGAGGATCGCCCTCCTGGCTCAGTCGGGTCGGGGCGGCGCGAGGCTCCCGAGCGGGAGTTTTTGGCGATTCGCCGGCGAGGGGGCCGCCTCGGTCCTCAGGGCGGGCGACGCCATGGCCTACCACATGTGGCGCCAGTCGGAGCTGGTTTACCCGCACTGCCCGGGGTGCGGCAGAATGGCGCGGGTGCGTGGTGTCCAGCCGGACGTGTGCCAGTTGACGCGAGGGATGCCGCCAGATCTGTGAGTGACGAGTCAGACGACCCGGGGGGCCGGCCCGTCGACGAGGCCGCGTTCGGCATCGACGCGTTCTCCCTCGACGACCGGCTGCGGCTGTTCCACTTCGCCGCTGCCGAGAAACGCCGTGAATACCTGTGGCTGCTGCGTGCCTTCGACCGCGGACGTGCCAACTACCAGGTGCTGCTGCACACTTCGGATGTCGTGGGGCTGCTGGAGCGGCTCACCGCCGACCATCCCGCCGCGGGCGCAGCCGCCGGGACGGCCGGCGTGCAGCCGCTTCTCGACGCGCTCACCGACTGGCAGGTCCTGGACCGGTCGTACGACGGGACGCGCGCCGCGAACCTGGCCGAGTACCGCAACCGGCATTACGTGTACCAGTTCACCCAGGCCGGATACCGGGCGTACCGGGCCGTGGAGGAGGTGCTCGGCGCGCGGCTGGAAGACGCCCGGCTCTCTCGCCTCGTCTTCCCCGACATCCTCGGTGACCTCCACGCGCTGGCCCAGGCCGGCGCCGCGGGCGACGCCGAGGAGGTCTACCGCAAGCTCGGCCGTCTTGACTCGGTGCTGAACGAGATGGCGCAGCGTGCCGCCCGTTTCTATCTGATGCTGGGTGACCTGGCGCGCACCAATGACACCCGGCCCGAGGTGTTCCTCGCGCACAAGGACACGCTGCTGGTGCATATGCGGGAGTTCACCGCCGAGCTCGGGCGCTACGCTCCACTGCTTGCCGAGGCCGTCGAGAAGGCCGCGGCCACGGGTGTGGACCGCATGATCGAGTACGCCGCCGAGGCCGACGAACGGCTCTTCCGCAGCCCCGCCGAGCGTCTGGCGGACTGGCGGCACCGGTGGGACGGCATCGTCCACTGGTTCGCGGAGCGCGAGCACAGTGAGGCCGAACGGTTGCAGGACGCCACCGTCACCGCGATCCGCTCCGTCCTCGCCCTGCTGCGGCGCGTCACCGAGGCCCGCCGGGGCGGGGTGAGCCGGGAGAGCCAACTGCGCCACCTCGCCCAGTGGTTCACCTCCTGTGAGAGCGACGAGGACGCCCACGCCCTCTTCCAGGCGGTCTTCGGGCTCGGCGCACCCCGCCACATCGCCGTACCGTACGCCGATCCCGAGCAGATCCCGGGGCGTACGTCCTGGTGGGAGGCCGAACCGGTCGAACTCGCCCGCACCCTGGTCCAGTCCGGGCGCACGCCCGCCCTGCGCGGCCCCGGCCGCATCGAACGCAACGACGACCGGCGGGCCCTGCTCCGCGCCGGGCAACTGAAGGAGCAGGCCGAGCGCCGCAGCGCCGTACAGGCCCTCGCGTCGGACGGCGTGTACGGCCGGACGCTCGATGAACCTGAGACGCGGGCCCTGCTCGCCCTGCTGGACGTGGCGCTCACAGCCCGTGTCGCCACCAGCCGCCTGGTGACCGCCGCCTCCGGATCCGCCCACGGGGTGCGGCTCACCCTCAGCTTCGCCGAGGGCTCCACCACCGTCGACACCGTACGCGGGCGCCTCCACCTCGACGGGCTGCGCCTGGAGGTCACCGCAGGAAAACCCTCCGTGCCCTCTCCGGTGTCATGAGGCCGGCCCATGAGCAAGGCAGGACCGCATGAGCCGTGTCGCTGAGGGCGTTTCCCCGCTCGAACTCGCCGACTACCAGAAGGCGGTACGGCTCGTACTGCGGCATCCGCTGGTCACGCCCGGCTACCCGGACAAGGGCGCGCTGGCGATCGTGCGCCGCTGGGCCGGGCAGCTCCGCACCGATCTGGTGGAGGTGTTCGGCTACCGGCTTGTCACCACCGCCGACACCGCCCGGTTGCAACGTGCCCAGGACGGCCTGGACGCTACCCGTCCGGCCCTCACACGCGCGGGACGCCCCTTCGATCGCCGCCGCTACGCCTACCTCGTCCTCACCCTCGCGGCCCTGGGCCGCCACAGCGCGCAGGTGGCGCTGGGTGAGCTGGCGGACGCGGTCGCCGCCGACGCCGTACGCGTCGACGGACTCGGGCTCGACACCGCGCGCAAGCCGGACCGGGACGCCTTCGTCGATGCCGTCACCTGGCTCACCGAACGCGGCGCGCTCACCCTCGCTGATGGCTCCGCCACCGCCTGGGCCGGCGATCCCGAGCGCGCAGAGGCCCTGTACGACATCGACCGGGAGATCCTCCTCGCCGTCCACCACCCGAGCCGCGTCCTTCAGCACCTGACCTCCGTCACCGCCCTTCTCGACTCGGCCGGCGCGCTGGGCATGTCCGCCGGCCGCGCCGCACAGCGTCGCGACCAGGCCCGCCGTGCCCGCCGCCTCGTGCTGGAGAACCCGGTCGCGTATTACGCCGAAGCCGGCCCCGAACTCCTGGGCCAGCTACGGGCTCCCGCACTTGCCGAGGACCTGGAGCGCCTGACCGGGTTGACGGTGGAGCGGCGGGCCGAGGGCGTGGCGCTCATCGACACCTCCGGCAGGCTGTCCGACATCCGTTTTCCCGGCGGCGGCACCGTCGCCCAGGCCGCGCTGCTGCTTGCCGCGCGGATCAGCACCGCCGTGCGGCGTTCCGGACGGCACGCCCTCGAACTGCTGCCCCCGCCCACCACCGCCGAACGCCTGGCGGCCCGTGCCGGGCGTATCGACGGCGCTCTGCCCACGCCCTCGGTGATCGCCGGGTCCACCGCGCCGGACGAGGCGGCGTCCGAGGCGTACGGGCCGCACGGGGAGCATCGGGTGCACGGGACGTACGAGACCCGCGAGGAGGTGGGGGAGGAGCAGAGAGAGACCCGGTACCCCTTCGTCACGGACGCATGGCTCCGGGGCCGGCTCAAGGAGATCACCGGCGAGTACGGTGCGGGCTTCGCGGCCGATCTGCGGGGCGACCCGGACCGCCTGCTCGACCAGGCTCTCGGCCTGCTGGCCGCCATGTCACTGATCGTCCGTGTCGACGGCGGAGCCCTCGCGCTCCCTCTGCTCGCCCGCTACCGAGGGGTCACCGCCCGGGTGAAGACCAGGGCCGCGGCCCGCCCGCCGGCCCCACTCCCGGCCCAGCCCGCCCTGTCCGCCGACGACTCCGCCAAGGACCCGACTCCGTGAGCACCCCCGCTGCCGCCCCGGCCGGCACCCCGGCTTCCGCTCAGGCCGCCCGCTACGTACCCACCCGTGCCGGGATCATCAACCTGTGGGACTACCGGGACGAGGAGTTCTCCTTCGCCGGCGGCTGGCTGGTGCTGCGCGGCCCCAACGGATCCGGCAAGACCAAGGCCCTGGAAGTCCTCTTCCCCTTCGTCCTCGACGGCCGCATCGACCCGAAGCGGCTCAACCCGTTCGCCGCCGAGGACCGCACGATGAAGTCCAACCTGCTCTTCCGCGGCCAGGACAGCGCGCTCGGCTACGTCTGGATCGAGTTCACCCACCGGGAGACGGGCGAAGCCGTCACCTGCGGCATCGGACTGCACGCCCAGCGGCACCGCGACACGCCGGCTCGTTGGCACTTCGTCACCGAAGGCCGCGTCGGTCAGGACTTCTCACTCCTCACCGACGACGACCGGCCCATGACGAGGAAACAGCTCGCCGCCGGGCTCGGACACGAGCTGATCGCCTCCGCGGCCGACTACCGCGCCGCCGTCGACCAGCGCCTGTTCCGCCTCGGCCGGGAGCGGTACGAGCAGCTCCTCACCCTGATCCTCACCCTGCGCCGCCCGCAGCTCGCCAAGAACCTCGACCCGGCCAAGCTCTCCGAAACCCTCACCGCGGGCCTGCGCCCGCTCGACGACGACCTGATCGCCGAGGCGGCCCGCTCCTTCGACGACATGGAGTCCGTACAGCGCACCCTGGAGGGGCTGGCAGCCGCCGACGACGCCACCCGGGCCTTCCTCGCCAGCTACTCCACCTACCTGCGGGTCCACTCCCGCACCGCCGCGGACAGGCTCACGGCCCGCCGCGCCGAAACCGCCGAGCACGCCGCCGCACTGCGCGCCGCCACCGCGGACCTGGCGGCGGCCCGCGAACAGCAGGCCGCCGCCGAGACCCGCGCCGAGTCCGCCGACGCCTCGCTCGCCACCCAGCGCGCCCGGCTCGATCAGCTACGCTCCTCCTCCGCCTACCAGGCCATCGAGCAACTAGCCGACCTGGACCGCCTGGTACGCACCTGCGACCAGACCGCCCGGCAGGCGAGCGCCGAACGCGAACGCCGGACGGCCGCCACCGACCGTGCCCGCGCCGAGGCCGGACGCTCCGCCCGGCTCACCGCCGAACTCGACGCCGCCATCTCCCGGGACGCCGCCACCGTCGCCGGACACGCCCACACCGCCGGCATCCCCTGGACACCGGCGGACGCCGATCCCGCCCGCATCACCGAACGCTCCGCCGCGCTGGCCGCGGCCCGCCACGAGGGTGTCCGGGCGGTGCGTGGCGCCCAGCAAGCGGTACGCGGCGCCGAGCAGGCCCGCGACCTCGCCCGGGTCTCGCTCGACCGCGCACAGGAAGCCGTCGACGCGGCCGGAACAGCTGAGACGGCCGCCGAGTCCGTCCTCGAATCCGCCCGTGAGCAGGCCCGTGCGGCGCTCCGTCAATGGACGCGAGACCACGGCGCGCTCCTTGCCGAAGCGGAGCGAGACGGAGGTCCCCCCGGCCGAAGGCCGGGGGATGGGGCCGGCCGGCTTGCCGAAGCCCTTGAACTGACCGGTGAGGCAGAGGCGGTCACCCTCGCCGACGCCTTCACCGAGGCCACCGCTCCCGCGGTGCAGGACCTGCGGGACACGCTCGCCTCCCTGCGCGCCCGGCGGACAGACCTACAGCGCCACCGGGCCGAGACGGAAGCCGAACGCGATCGGATCGCCGCCGAACACGACGACGCCCCGCCCCCGGCCCGCGGACGCACCGCCGAACGGGCGCCCGGTGGCGGTGTTCCGCTGTGGCGACTCGTCGACTTCGACGACGAGTTGACGGGCCGTCAACGGGCGGACCTGGAAGCGGCTCTGGAGGCGTCGGGCTTCCTCGACGCCCTCGTCACCGCGGAGGACACCCCCGTGGCGGCCGGGCACAGCGAGGGCTACCTCCGCGCCGGCGCGCCCGTGAGCGGCCCGAGCCTCGCCGATCTGCTCCGGCCCGACGACCCCGGCGAACCGGGGGACCCCGCCGCGATCCCGGCCGCGCGGATCACCGCCGTACTGCGCTCCGTGAGCGTCACCGGCGATCTCGACGTGTGGGTCCCGCAGGTCAGCCCCGATGGCCGGTACGCGGCCGGTGTCCTGACCGGTGCCCACACCAAGGAGCACGCCGAGTACGTCGGCGCCACCGCCCGGACGCGCCGACGCGCCGCCCGGATCGCCGCCTGCGAGCGGCTGCTGGCCGAACTCGCCGACCAACTCGACGAGTTGGCGCGCACCCAAGCCCGTACGGACGCTGCCCTCGACGCCTGCGCCGCCGCCCGCGCCGCCCTGCCCCGCACCACCGCCATCACGCAGGCCCTGCGCGAACTCGACAAGGCCGCGGCGAGGCTGCGCGCCACCCGCGACGCCGCCGACGCCTCCCAGACCTCGTACGACGCGTCGGTGGCCGCCTGCTCGGTCGCCGAGCGCACCCTGCACCGCACCGCGGCCGAACACGGCGTCAAGACCGAACGCCTTGACGCCGTCGAGACCGCCACCCGCGCTTTCGAGACGGCGGTACGCGAACTCACCGCACGCCGCCGTGAACACGCCCGCCAGAGCGAGGCCGCCCAGGCGGGCGCCGATCGGCTGACCGCCGCCGCCGAGGACGAGGAGGCCGCGCGGGAATCCTCGCGCGCGGCGCATCGCCGGCACACCGAGGAAGCCGCGAGACTCCAAGCGCTCCAGGAGGCGGTCGGGGCCGAGGCGCAGGACGTGATGCGCCAGGTGCAGGAGGCCGAGGGCGGGATCGACGCCCTGGTCCGGGAGGCCGCGGCGGCCCGCACGGCTCAGCACACCGCGATCGCCGGCACCGCCGCCGCCGAGGCCCGCCGTACGGCCGCCGCCGCGGCCGGGTCGGTCGCCGCCGCGGAGGAGAAGGACACCGCCTGGGGCTTGCGCCCGTACGCCGCCCGTGAACGCCTCGACATCCTGCGCTGTCCGCCCGGCCTCTCCTGGCCCGGCCAGGAAGCCGACTGGGCCGGCGAAGCACTCCCACCGGCCGTGATCGCCGTACACGAGGCGATACTTTCCGCGACCCGCGACCTCACCCCCACCGAAGCCAGCCTCAAACAGTCCGTCACCCGTCTCACCAGGGCCTTGGACGACCTGCAGGCGCAGCTCGCCGCCGCCGGACAGGACTACCGGCCCGAATGGGACGGCTCCGACGGGATCATCCTTGTCCGCGTGGCCGACGAGGAAGGCCAGCTCCCCGTCGCGGCCTTCGCCCAGAAGATCGCGGCACACCGCCGGGACCAGGCCGAACTGCTCTCCGAATCCGAGCAGCGCATCCTGGAGGACGCCCTGCTCACCCGGCTCGCCCAGCAGATCCACGACCGTACGGTCGACGCCCGTGACCTGATCAGGCGGATGAACACCGACATGCGCAGGCGCACGATGTCCTCGGGGACGACAGTCGGCGTGAGCTGGCTGCTCGCGGACCATCTCGACGACGAACAGCGCGCCGTCTGCGCCCTCCTTGACGCCGACGCCGCCCGCCTCGGCCCCGATGGTCTCGCCCGGGTGCGCACCCACTTCGCCGCGCAGATCAAGACCGCCCGCGCCCGCCACCGCGACCAGCCCTACCGGGAACTGCTCGCCGAGGTCCTCGACTACCGGGGCTGGCGGCAGTTCGCGTTCCAGCTTGTGCGCCCCGACAAGGCGGACGAGAGGCTCACCCGCGCCCGCCACAGCCGGCTGTCGGGCGGTGAGCAGTCCGTGTCGCTGTACCTGCCGCTGTTCGCCGCCGCGCACGCCATGCTCAACTCCGCTGCCCCGCACGCCCCGCGCCTGCTCGCCCTCGACGAGGCATTCGCGGGCGTGGACGACACCGGGCGCGGCGAACTCATGTCACTGGCCGCCCAGTTCGACCTCGACCTGTTCATGACCGGCTACGACCTGTGGGCCGCCCACGCCTCTGTGCCCGCCGCCGCCCACTACGACCTCGCGCACACCGCCGTCGATCACACCGTCTCCGCGCTGCTGCTCGTCTGGGACGGTGACCGGCTCCTCGCCGACGACACCGGGGATCTCACCGCCGCCCTCGGCTCACCCGGCACCCGGCGTGCCGCGACTCCCGAGGAGGCCGCGGTTGCCGACCGGACCGGATGAACGCCGGCAGTACAGCGACCTGCGGGACGAGGGGTGGACCCGGCTCCTCGCTGCCGCCCGCCGCAGGCTGGAACGCTCCGGGAGCGTACTCGACGGTGACATCGGGCTCATGCGGCCCAGCGAGGCGGAACGCCGCACCGTCATCGGTGTCACCGGCCGGTACCGGCCCGAGACCGCCCAGCGCCTCACCGTGCCCCTGCGTGACCTGGACGCGTATCTGCGCGAGCGCTACGGCACCGGCCTCCTGACGACCCTCAGCCGGCTCCACGGCCCACTGCGCGACCGGCCGGCCGAACGGGCCGACGAGGACACCCGCCGCGAACTGGCCCTGGGATCAGCCCACTCCAGCCGACTCGCGGGGCAGGAGTGGTTCGCCGCCTGGCTGGAGCGGATCGCCGCAGACGGCACCCTCACGCGTCTCGTACGCCGCGGGGACGCGTCCCTCCTCGACGCGGCGGTACGCGTACTGGAAAGACTTCCCGATCACTCGGAGCGGGCGCCCGCAGGAGTCCTGCCACTTCCGGTCCTCGCGGAGCGGGCCACCGGCGACACGAAAGCCCTCGTTCCCGGCACCCCACTCGAACAGCTCGTCCTGCGCGCCCTCGCCCAGCGCACCGCCGTCGGCGTCCCCCGTGAGCGGGCCGGGCGGCGCGCCCTGTGGGAGAGCGCCGGAGCCACCGCCGACGACCTCGCCAGCCAGGTACTCGTCCTCAACATCAGCGCCCGGGGCGACACCGTGGTCTGCGGCTGGCTGCGCGACGCCGCCGACTCCGGCATCCCCTTCCGGCTCACCCTCCACCAGCTCACCACCGCCCCCGTCGTCCCCGCTGCCCGCACCGTCTTCGTCTGCGAGAACCCGGCCGTACTGCGTGCCGCGGCCGGTGAACTCCAGGACGGTTCCGCGGCCCTCGTCTGCACCGAGGGCGTCCCGTCCGCCGCCTGCCACAGACTGCTCGGTGACGCCGTACACGCGGGAGCCCGACTGCACTGGCGCGCCGACTTCGACTGGGCCGGTCTGCGCATCACCACGGATGCCGTGGCCCGCCACGGAGCCCGGCCCTGGCGGATGACGGCCGCCGACTACACCGCGGCACTCGGCAAGGGCGAGTCCACGCCGCTCACGGGACCGTCCACCGCCAGCCCCTGGGACCCCGAACTGGCCCGGGCCATGGAGGAGTCGGGCAGGACAGTCATGGAGGAACGCCTCCTGCCCGCGCTCCTTTCCGACCTCACCCGCACCTGATGGGACTCATCGGGTCGTGAGTGAGACTCGACGAGTGGCCACCAGCAGGTGAGCACTGCCCGCACCGGAGCTGTTCGGGCTCTGTGGTCAGAGCGTGCCCCTGCTGGTCGGCCCCTCGCGAACACGGCGAAGGCGGGTGCCACCAACGTGGAGTTCCTCAAGGGCAGCTCGCGACGCCTGCTGCGACTGCCGGACCTGAACGCCCGACGGCAACCACCCGGGGAACGTGCCCGAATCCTCAACCGCCGTGGGCCTGGTCGTATGTGGCGAGGATTCGGCCGGAGGGGAGGGCGAGGGTGCCCAGTTCCTCGTTGGCCCTCCAGAGCCAGGAGACCAGTGCCCGGCCGTCGACGTCGAGTTCCCGGTCCATCGCCGGGTCGTCGAAGCGTGAGCCGAGATACCGGGCGCGGGCCCAGCGGACGGCCGTGCGCGCCTCCACCTCGTCGTCGGAGTGAGGCAGGCCGAGTGCGTCCCCGTGCTGGAGTGCCGCGCAGTGCAGCAGTGTCAGATGGACGTAGACGTGGTAGGCGGCCAGGGTGCGGTCCGCGCTGAACGTGCGGCCGGTGCCGCCCCACGGTACGGGCGCCCGGCTGCTGTCCGCGTCCAGGTAGCCGCTCCGCAGCATCCTCCGCGTGAGCCCGAAATCGACCAGCTTCTGATGCAGTGTCTCGTGCAGCAGGGAATCGGCGCCGTGCAGTGCGTCGGTTATCCAGTCCTCGTTGACGTACACCACCACGGGGGTGCCGGTGATGTACGCACTGTGCGGCTTTCCCCGGAACAGTGCGATTCCGTCGACCATGGCCGCCGTCGAAGGGCCGATCTCCGGCAGGCATCCGGCAAGAACGCGGTATGACTCGTCGACCGCGGCTTCACGTTCTTCGTCGGGTTCGCGGAGTTCGACGGCGACATCGAGCCCGTCGTGCGACATCGCCGCGTTGAACCGGTCCTGGAGATAGTGGCCCACCGGATTGTTCCATCCCGCGAGCGTCGGTGGACGTTCCATGCCGGTGGAAGGCGGATCGCCGGCGGTTGAGGAGTTCGGTGGTACGGGCTGTCCGGGCTTTTCGGGAGAGGAGGTGCGGAGCAGACGGACGAGTTCGTCCATCTTCGCGCTGGCCCGTTCCTGATCGGTCCGCAGGTAGATGAACGCCTCGTCGAGGTGTCCGCGTACGACGGACTTCTCCTGCGGAGTTCGCGGGGCGTCCGCGAACCGGCCGAAATCCGGGAAGAGTTCGGAGAAGACGCCGACGAGTCCGGAATAGTAGGTGTCGGAGTTCTTCTTCAGGGACGGACCGTTTCCGAAGATTCCGCCCGCCAGTTGCTTCTCGACCCCCTGCGTCGGTGATCCCACTACTGTTCCTCCTGCCCGGTGGCGGACTCGATGACTCCCTGGTGGAGCAGTTGCCGCGTGGTCTTCTCGAAGAATCTTCCGGAGGCTTCCGCGGACATTTTTCCGCTCAGCGCGGAGGTGAGTTTCTCCGTCGCCCCGGCCGGTGTGTGCGACGTGCACAGCTCCATGATGTACAGGCTGACCGTGTCCAGGATCAGCACGAAAGGATCTGCGGCACGGAAGAGGAACGCGTGTGACAGGTCGTCGTACGGACGCACATCCCAGCCGGGCGACTTGCGATAGGCGATGGCGTTCTCCATGTACTCCCCCTGATTCGTGTGTACTCCCCTGACCGGTGTCGACCGGTCAGGGTGCCGCCCGCGTCTCCGCCTCGGACGGGGCCGGCCCCGGTGTCCGCGCGGCTGCCAACGGCTCGGTGTCCTGCGCCTGTTGTGTGTCGGCGGGTGCGGAAGCCGCCGGGGGTCCGGCCGCGCGCAGGGACGGCGAGAGGTAGCCGGCTGCCGCGGCGAGGGCGCCGGCCAGGCCGGCCGCACCGAGTACCAGAGCCGTCGCCGTCGTGGGGTCGCTGCCGAGCAGGTCGACGCAGAGCCCGGAGAGGAGCAGGCCGAGCGGAGTGGCCGCCTGGACGAGCGACCGGCGCACCCCGAAGATGCGCGCCTGCGAGGCCAGCGGCACCTCCGTCTGCCACAGCGACTGGTAGGCGCTCAGGACGGTCGGGATCAGGAACGCGCCGAGGAACGAGGAGATGATCCACACCGGCGCGTCCTGGCCGAGGGCCGTCAGCGCCGGCCCGAGGAGGCACGCCAGGATCATGCCGCCGAGGATGGCGTGGGTCCGGCCGAGCCGGTGGAGGAACGCAGCCGCGCACAGCCCGCCCAGCAGGCTGCCCACCCCGCCGGCCGAGGAGACCGTGCCGAGCAGTGCGGTGTTGTCGCCGGTGCGGAGCATGAGCAGTGGCTTGGCCAGGACGGAGCCGACAGCGGAGACGAAGTTGAGCGCGAAGCACACCAGGAGGAGGTTCCGGAGCAGCGGGCGGCGCAGGATGAACGACGCGCTGGCGGCCACCGTGCGCAGCGTCGCCCGGCGACCGGTGGCAGCGTCCTCCGCGGCGTCGCCGGTCTCCTGTCCCGAGTGCGCGGAGTCCGCGTCCGTCCCGGAGGAGGGCGCGGGGCGGGGGACTCGCGCGAGGGCGAGTGAGACGAAGCCCAGGAGGTAGCTGACGAGGTCGACGAGGAGTACGGTCCACAGCCCTGAGAAATGCAGGAGCACGCCGCCGATCATCGGCGCGACGATGGAGCCGGCCGAGTCGGCGAGGCCGACGACGGCATTCGCGCGCGGCAACTGCTCCGGCTTGGCGAGCGTGGTGACGACTTTCGAGTACGCGAGCCAGTGGACGGCTTCCAGGAAACCTTCGAGCACGCCCACCACGTAGAGGTGCCACACGTGCAGACTGCCCGTCAGGTACAACGTGAGCAGCCCGACGGAAATGGCGCCCAGCAGTCCGTCGCACAACAGCATGACCAGTTTTGCCGAGAACCGGTCGACCCAGATTCCCAGGACCGCGGAGAGCAAGATACCCGGGAGCAGGTTGGCGAGCAAAAGAAAGGAGAGCGTCGTGGCGGAATCTGTTTCCTGCCAGGCCCACAGGGTGATGGCGAACCAGCAGATTTCACCGCCGACGCTTGACCCGAACTGTCCGAAAAGGACGGTGTAGAGCGTGCGCTGCTGCTTTTTCGATGGCTCTGCCATGTCTATGTTCTGTGCGCGTGAAGTCGGGAAATGGGCATTTCGTCCTCGTGTGCGGGCGGCTCGCTTCCAACTCGGTGGCAGTCTGTCAACGCGCTTCAGTGTGCGTCAAGTTGACGGTTTCCGATACCGTGTCCGGGCCTTCCGTGCCGCGCTCCGCGATGCAGGCTGCCGACGCGCACGGAACTGATTGCGGACCGTTGTCCTCCGCTTTTCTCCGGGTTGGATAAGTGTGGACACGTGTCAATGCCCGGGCTACGGTTCCGGCGAGCCGCGGCTGCGGCTCTATTGCTCGGTCCGGGGGATTTAATCGGGCCTTACAACGAAGGGATTTGGTATGGAAGCCAATACTCTGCACGACCTTGAGGAAAAGCTGGCTGCCACCTTTGCGGCCGACGACTGGAGCCTGGACGCCGCTTCGGTCTCCGACGAGTCCGGCTTCGAGGTGACCGGCGGCTCCGTCCGCCCGGTCAGCATGGACCTCAACGACCTGCTGGGCAGCCGTCCCGTCGGCAACTGACCCACAGATCGACCGAGCGCGAGGCTGGTGGGTGTGCACGCACACCCACCGGCTGGGCCGGCCCACCGGTCCGGGAACGAGGTAGGTGTGCATCTCATCGGCGGTCCGAGCGAGGCCGTCCTCACTGCTGCCGCAGAGGTCCCCACTCCCGCTGTCGTCTACGACCTCGACCACATCTCCCGTACCGTGCGGCAGCTTCGGGACGACGTGTCCGGAATCCCGGGGACCGGCATCCTGTTCGCCGTCAAGGCCAACAGGTTCCCGCCCGTCCTGTCCCATCTGGCGGCACTCGCCACCGGAGCGGACGTGGCGAGCAGGGCCGAGTACGAGGCCGCCGCCGCCGCGTCCATGCGACCCGTCACCGCCACGTCCCCGGGACTCACCGGCAGCGAGATGTCCGAGCTGGCGGCGAACGGCGTCCTGGTCGACCTCTGTAGCCGGTCGCAGCTTCAGGACTACGCCCGCTGCGCGGGCAGTCGCGGTACCGCGATAGGACTGCGCGTCCGGGTGCCTGTCGCGCCGGTCGAACGCGCCGGCGCGGGCATCGCGTGGAGCCGGCTCGGAGTCGATCCGTCCGACCGCGAACTGCACCGCCTCCTGGCGGAGCACGAGCTGCGGGTGACCCGGCTGCACGCCCACACGGGAGAGCTGATGACCGCGCGCCGGGCGGAGCAACTGCTGGCCGCGCTGCTGCACTGCACCGACCTGTTCCCGCACGTGACGACGGTGAACATCGGCGGCGGCCTCGCCAGTCTCTACGCCGACCCCCGCCAGGCGGAGGACGCCTGGCAGCGGATCGGCGCCCTGCTCCGCGAGCACGCCGAACGGTCCGGGCGGCGCCTCGCACTGGTCGTCGAACCGGGCATGTTGCTGACCGCGCTGGCGGGCTACCTGGTGGTGACGGCGCTGGCGGTGGAACAGCACCCTTCGGGCACCGCCGTCGTCACGGTCGACGGCTCCGGCTGGAGCCTGCTGAGCTGGACCGCACCGCGACTGGTAGGGCAGCTCCCGGCCCGGGACACGGCACGGTTCCCCTACTCGGTGGGCGGCAGTAGCTGCTACGAGGAGGACTACCTCGTCCGGCACACGGAGGCCACCGAGATACGGCCCGGAGACCGGCTCGTCCTCAACGCGGCCGGTGCCTATGTCACCAGCATGGCCCGCGCCATGCACGGGTCACCCGCGCCCTTCGAGACAGCGGTGAGCGAGAAAGGACGCCGGCATGATCGGTGAAGTGGTGGTGCGTGATCCCTCAGCCCTGCGCTCCGCCGTCGAAATGCTCTTCGCACGTTTCGACGGCGGCGGACACACGGGGGACGGCGTGCTGGAAGGAGTGACACCCCGGCACACGGTGCTCGACCTGGCGGACGTGCCGGAGGCCGAACGCCGGCCGGTGCTGGCGCAGATCACGGAGACGAAGCTGCCCGGACCTCCCCAGCACCTCGTACTGCGCAGGTACGTGCGCGGCGGCTACGCGCCGCCGCACCGCTTCGCGGACGAGGCGCCGGACGGGAGCCGCAGCGCGTGGACGGTGCTGTGTCCGCTGCAGGACTCCGCCGTCGACGCGGTCACGTACTGGGCCGGCGACCACTTCGCCCGCGGTTTCGACCGGGCGGGCACGGGCCTGCGGCTGCCGCAGGACGCCTGGTGCTGGACCAGTCCGGTCCGCGGCGACCAGCGGTGCACGCTCGGAATCGGAGGAGGGACACTGTGGACGAGCTGAGGATCTTCCCTGACGCGGTGCGCAACTGCGACGGGATCGTGGCGACCGCGGAGCGCTACCGCCACCTCTTCGCGGACTATCCGTCCGCGTCCGCGGTGCGCGACCGGGACTGGGACCCGCTGAACCCGTACCGGGACTCGGAGTACGAGGACGACGACCGCTACCACGTACTCGAAGCCCGGGACATGCCGCGGGACCTACAGCGTGTGATCATCGCCGGCCTCGCCGACGAGGACTCCGACCTGAGCCGCTTCTACTTCCAGATCAACCGCTACGACCGCGGCGACTACATCCTCCCGCACCGCGACAAGCTCCAGCAGGGCCTGTACATGCTGACCACCTCCGGCGTCGACGGCCTCGTCGCCCAGGCGGCAGACGGGCACATGACGTTCGTCGACGACCGGGCGGGCTCGCTGGTCCAGCACGATCCGGCGGCCTGGCACTGGGTCGACCCCGTCCAGGACCAGGTGCGCTACACGCTCGTGACCATCCCGCCGAGGCCGCCCCGCAAGACGCCCTGAGCCCACCCGGGCCGGCCCCAGCACCCCGCCCGTCCCCACCGGTTGACCAGTGTGAAGAGAGAAGAGAATGCCGGAATCCGCAGTCGGAACCGACCGTGCGGCTGCCGTCGAGCCACTCGTGTCCCTGCCACCCGTCGCCCTCTTCCAGCAGGCACTGCGCGTAGCGACACCGGCGGTGGTCTACGACTACCCGGGGATCACCGCGACGGTCCGCCGTATGCAGGACGACATCGCGCCCATTCCCGGCGCGCAGCTCAACTTCGCCGTCAAGGCGTGCCACACCCCCGACGTGCTGGCCCACCTGGCCGGGCTCGGCCTGGGCGGTGACACCGCCAGCGTCGGCGAGCTCGAACTGGCCACCTCCGCGGGCTTCCAGGAGATCACCGCCACCGGACCGGCCTTCTCCGCGGCCGACTTCACCCTCTTCCGCGCGGTAGGAGTGACCGTCGACCTCGACTCGGTCGCGCAGATCGAGGCGTACGGCCGGGCACACCCGGGGACGGACGCCGGCCTCCGGGTCCGCATACCGCTGCCCGAGAAGCTGGAGATGCACTCGACGTTCGGCCGCAACAGCAGGTTCGGCGTGAACGCCACGGACCACCGGGTCCACGAGGCGTTCGCCCGGCACGGCCTGAGACTGACGCGGCTGCACCTCCACACCGGGCAGACCTCCCCGGAGAAGCTGCTCTACAAGGTCGCCTACACGCTGCACATGGCGGCGAAGTTCCCGCACCTCCACACCATCGATGTCGGCGGTGGCTTCTTCCACCTCTACCTGCACCGGGGCAGGGCGCGCGCCGCGCTCCGCCGGACCGCCCGGATGGTCGAGGAGTGGCAGACCGAGCACGGCCGGCCCATCGCGCTCCGGTTCGAACCCGGCGGCGGCGTCCTCGCACCCCACGGCTACCTCTTCACCGAGGTGCGGTCGGTCGAGGAGCACCACGAGTACTACGGGACGCGGGTGGTGACCGTCGACTCCTCCGCCTGGAACCTGGCCCCGTGGCACAAGCCCACCGTGCTGGCGGCGGACCCGGCGGCCGGCAGCGGCCCGCCGCGGCCCGGTCTGATCGCGGGAAACACGCTGTACGAGAACGACTTCTTCGGCACCGACATCCACGGCAAGGTCGACCGCGGCATGACCTTCCCGCCGTGCCGCCCCGGCGACCGCCTGGTCATCACCGCCTCCGGCGCGTACACGCTGACCAACTCGCGGCGCTTCAACCGCATCCCGGCACCGGCCGAGTACGCCTTCGACGGCACCGGCTCCCTCCGTGAGCTGCCCGGGGCACCGTTCGCATGACGACGGAAGGCAGCGGCGAGCGGGTACTCGTCATCGACCCCGGCTTCGTCAGAACGGCCCGCGGCCAGGACGGCCAATACGGTCAGGACGGCCACGACGGTCAGGACGGCGCGGACGGCGAGACGTTCTGGAACGCCGCCTCCGGTACGTATCTGACACTCGGACGCGCCATGGCCAGGCTGGCGTCCCGGTTCGCCGTGCCGTCCACCGTGGACGCCGCGCTCGCGCCACTCGGTGCGGCAGCGGCCGGTCCCGCCGGGCGCAGGGCCGTCGAGGAACTCGAAGCCCGCGGACTCCTCGTCGCCCACCGGCCCCGGCCGGACCGTCCACCCGCCCCGGCCACCGCCGCGGACGGACTGTTCGGCGCGCCCGTGATGAGCCTGCCGGAGGCGACAGCCGGGGACACCACGGACGCGGTGGTCATCGGGATGCCCTACGACGTGGGCACCACCTACCGCCCCGGCGCCCGGTTCGCACCGGACTACATCCGCAGATGCAGCACGTCACTGTTCTCCGTGGGCAGCGCGGAGAAGCCCGCCGGACGGTACGACCCCGTACGGGGCCGGCGGGTACTCGACGGCGTGCGGATCGCGGATCTCGCCAACGTCTCGCAGCGGGTGCACACCAGGAACGGCGAGTCGTTCGACCACCTCCAGCGCCTGACGCACAGCGTCATGGCGGCGGGCCGCTTCGCCGTGGTACTCGGCGGTGACCACTCCGTGAGCCTGCCGGCCATCCGCGGCGCGCTCGACGCCCACGGCCGCCTGGGCGTCCTGCACATCGACGCGCACGCGGACTTCGCGGAGCCGCGCGCCGGCGACTGGGCACAGGAGTGCCACCACGGCAACTTCATGAGCTGGATCGTCGGCGACGAACGCGTGGTCAGGGTCGGCCAGTTCGGCATCCGCCAGCTCACCGGGCACGAGTCCGGCAGGCACCCCAGGGTGACCGTGTGGCCCGGCAGGTCCGCGGTCGGAGCGGAGGCCGCACAACTGCTCGCGGACCTGCCCTCGGACATCCCGTACTACCTCACCATCGATGTGGACGGACTCGATCCCACCGCCCTGCCCGACACCGGCACCCCCCTGCCCGGAGGCTTCACGCATCCGGAACTCGTGGCGCTGCTGGAGCAGTTGTGCGGCGCCCGCCGTGTCGTCGGCATGGACGTCACCGAGCTGATACCGGGGCAGGACGACCGTTCGGGGCTCGTGGTGTCGGACCTCGTCCTCCGGGTGCTCGACGCCTCCGTGCGGCAGGGAAAGGAGACCGCGTAGTGCGGGAGACAGCACGCTGGGAAGAGGACCCGGAGGCGGCCGAAGGCAACCTCGTCGAACGGGAGATCCTCACCGACCTGGTGGAGCGGTCCCGGGCGGCCACCCCGGACGGCAGCCCGGAACTGGACGCGCTGGCCGCGGAACTCGCCGGCCTGCGGCAGTACGACGGCCGGGGCACGTTCGACGTGGAGCAGCGGTTGGACGCCGCCGCGAGGTCGCTCCGCCAGGCGCTGCTCGTCCGCGCGCACCGCAGCACCGATCGCTGTTTCCGCTCGCCCGAGCACGAGCACCGCACGCGGCTGCCGTCCGGCGCCACGACGAAGTACAGCTACGAGCGCAGCGCCGACCTCGCCTGGCTTGAGGAGCGCATCGGCCGGTCGGCGCCACCCGCACCTCCCGGCTGGCAGACCCGGCACGTCGCCTTCGGCAGCGGCGCCGCCGCCATCAGCGGCGTCCTGCAGAGCTACCTCCGCATGATCCCGGCGACCGGCGACCGGCCCCTGTGCGCCGGCGTGTGGGGCAGCTACTTCGAAACGGACATGATCTTCGACTTCCGCAGGTCACCGCTGTTCTCCTGGGAATCCGTGGACGACCTGGGCGCCGCCGTGGACAGTGGCCGCTTCGACCTGCTCCACATCGAACCGGCCCGGTACAACTGGGACCTCGACACCATGGACGTGCGCGACTTCCTCGCCCGGTGGCGCGCGCACCGCACCGGAAACACGCGGTGCCTGGTGTTCGACACCACTCTCAGCTCCTTCACCTGGCCCACGCGCAGCGTGCTCAACGGCCTGCGCGACGGACGCCCGCTGCTCGTCGTCGAGGTGCGGTCCGGGCTGAAGCTCGATCAGCAGGGTCTCGAACTGGCGAACCTCGGCGTGGTCTCCGTCCACAGCTGCGATGAGGACGCCGGTACCCCCACGGCAGCACAGTTCGCCGACTACCTGCGGATGGGACGGGCGGTGACGGGGACGTCGGTGCCGATGGACTCGGCAGCCGCCATCGACGTGCCGCTGGTGCTGGACGCGCAGCTCACCAGGCGCCACGCGGGACAGGTGTTCCTCAACAACCAGCGGCTGGCGCGGGCGTTGGCCGAGGAGGACGGGCTCTTCAGCGCCATAGGCCACCCGAGTCTCGCGGCGGCCTCGGCGGCGGCACGGGGAGGCAGCGCCCCGGTCCTGACGCACGCCCCTTTCGTCGTCTGCCGGCTGGCGGAGGACGAGGTCGCGCACCACGGATTCCTGCTGGCGGTGGCCCGGGAGGAGGCGGCCAGGCTGGGCATCCTGCTCAACTGGGGGTCGAGCTTCGGCTTCCGGGGGCACCGGTGCGAGACGATCCTGCCGCGCCTCAAGGACCGCAAGGGGCTGTTCAAGATCGCGATGGGCGCGCGCTCCGGTCCGTCGTCGCTCGCGACGGTCGACCTGTTCAGGAAGCTCGCGCGCTTCCGCGACTTCGCCTCACTGAAAGCGGCGTACCCCCATGTCGCGAACATCGACCTGACGAAGTACCAGGACCCCGTCTCACGAGGGGCGGCGGAGACCTCTCACGATTCCGGATCCGAACCGGAAAAGGTCCGCGTGTAGACGGCCCACGTGTGTGTGCGCCGGAAGCCCGCCTGCTCGTGGACGCCGGACTCCGCCCGGGGCTCGTCGGTGTGCACACTCAGTGCCGCCCGCTGGTATCCCTTTTCGTGGTAGGCGTGGCAGGCGTGCGAGAGCAGACCCGCCATCACTCCCGTTCCGCGGGCCGAGCGCCGTGCCCCCGCGCTCTGTATCCAGACCTCCCGGACCCCGGTCATCGCCGTGTCCGCCGGATAGTAGTCGGCGAGGAGTACGCCGATCACCTCTCCTGAAATCCGGCTGCACATCACGAAGGAGAGTTCGGGCCGGAATGCGGGTGCGTGCGTGAGACGCTGCCAGGATTCCGGCGTGCATTCCATACCGCCCGCCGCCGTACCGAACACGTCGTTCCACGCTCGCCGTGCCGCTTCACCGAGCTGTTCCGTGTATGCGGTGACGATGTTTCCCTCCGGGACCGGGGTGCCGGTGAGGCCGTCCGGAAACGTGCATTCGAGATCGTGAAACCAGCGGACCGGCGAAAAGCCCTGGGACAGCATCAGCACCGCGTGCCCTGGATTACGGTCGCTCACCCGCGACTGGAGTTCCAGCGACGCACCGGGCGGCAGTTCCGCGCACTGTTCCTCCGCCCATGTCCGCGCCCACTCCACGATCCGGCCTCCCGTGCCCGACCTGCGGAGACCGGGCAGTACGCCACCGTCGAGCACCGCACGAAAACCCTGCCGGGTCCGCCGGGAACGGATAATTCCGTATGCGGCCATCCCTTGGTCCGTGAAACCCGCCAGAGTGTCGGAAGCCACATTTATGACGGTGTCGTCGAGTTGTGCGCGCAGATCCTCGACGTCGAAGTTCTCGCCACGTATATCGGTCTGCTCGATGGTCTCCAGCAGACCCGCCCAGTCCTTGAGATCGGAGAGCGTAAGATGGCGCCACGCTATATCCATGGCGACACTCTAGTGCACCGGTGATCCTGGAGGGGAATGTATGGCAAGGGAGCCCGAGCGCAGTGAAAACCATGCGGATGTTTTCGATTGTTTTGGGGTGAAACCGGCCGATCGGCCCGCAGTTTCCTGCTATCTGTACGCGCCGGTTTTCCCGGTGGTCATCGACGGGCAAAGCGCCGTCATCAAGCGCACCCGCGGACCTTTCGGCGACGCCAGAGGTCTGGCAACGTGGCTCGGCGAGCTTTCGGCAGGAAAAGTTCCGGTTGTCGCCCCGCTGCCGGTCGCGAAAGAAAATCCGGTACAGATCGGAAAACGTGTCTGGGTGGCGTATCCCTGGGTGCAGGGCAGCGCCTACCAGGGGACGGCCGAGGAGATCGCCGCGGCCGGCGACCTGCTGGGGCGCCTGCACGCGGCTCCGGTCACCGGACGGGACATGCCGCACTTCGCATGGCCCGACCACGACCAGGCGTCCGTGGACGAGGACATCGAGGGCCTCGACCGGGTCTTCGGCCGGCACGCACCGGACGTCAGGGAGCGTGAACTCCCGCGCTTCACCGCGTGGTTGAACGACTTCATGACGCAGACCCTGCCGGCCGTCAAGGCAGCGGACCTCCCCACCGTCCCGGCGAGCATGGACTTCAAGGCCAGCAACCTGGTGTACACGCCGGACGGCCCCGTGCTCATCGACCCCGACAACGGAGAGGTCGCCGCCCGTCTGCTGGACCTCGCGCTGGCCGTGCTCCTGTTCCACAACGAAGCGGACGCGGCACCGGCCCGGCTGTTCACGACGCCGGAGTGGACGGTGTTCCGGGACGCCTACACCCGGCACGTCGAGCTGACCCCGCAGGAGATCCGGGTCTGGCCCGCGGCGCTGCGGTACATGCTCCTGGAGTGGTGCGTCTGGTCCCTCATCGACGCCGACGAGTGGGACGACTGGACCGACCCCCGCAAACGGTCCTTCCTCATCGACCTCGCCACCCTGGAACTCGACCGGTTCCCACTGTGACCGTGGCCGACACCGATTCGTCGACCGGATCACGGAAAGACACCGGGCCAGCGCGCATCCCCCGCCTGGCCTGGTCGGTAGATGGGTCACACGGCCACTCCGTGCGGAGAAGCGTCCCGGCATCGCCCCGGCCACGCTCGCCGCGGAGCGCGGCATCCTGCGGCCTGCCCGCACCGACGCGGGGGAGACCGTGGAACGGATCGCCGCCGAGCGCGGCATCGCCTTGCCCTTGCGTGCGCGGTGCGCGGGCAGGGGCAGCGGGCGCTGCCCGGTCGTGGACGGGGGCTCCGTTCGTGACCGGGCAGCGCGCGGGAGACGTGGTCAGCCGGCGGCTGAGTCGCGCTCGGTCCGCATCCGTGCCGTCTCCTGTTCCGCGGAGTCCAGCCACCGCTCCCACCTCTGACGCATGGGGAGTATCAGACCGCCGCCGACTCCGACGACGAGAATGCCTGCTACGGACGCGAGGATGGCGTACAGCACCGGCTGGGTCACCGTCGTGGCGATTCCGGCCTGCCCGAGCGCGGCGATGACGCCGAGTCCGACGATGGCCGCCCACGCGACGCTGGCGACGGTCTTGCCGTACGGCACGCTGGCGAGCGCTGCCGCTATGAGGGAGCGCACGACGTTGGCGATGGCCATCGCCACGACCGCGAGGACCACGGCGACCACGAGGTTCGGCAGCCAGGCCACGATGGAGTCGAGCATGTCGCTGACCGGATTGGAGCCGAACACCCCGAACGCGGCTTGCAGCGTGATCAGCAGCAGGCCGTAGTAGACGATCCGGCATACCAGAGCCGTGAGGTCGTAGCCGGATGCCTTCAGCAGCCCGGCGACTCCGGCGCGGTCGGCTATCTTCTCGGTGCCCACCTTGCGCAGGACTCGGTCGAGAAGTCTGGAAAGCGTCTTCGAGATGAGCCAGCCGATGGCCAGGACCACGAGGAAAGCCGCCAGCTCGGGAACGAACTTCGCGATCTTCGACCAGCCGTCGTTCAGGCCCTCGGTGAAATTAATGGCCTGGGGTGCGCTACTGCTTGTGAGCATCCGGTTTCCTCGGGTGTTCGGAGGGGATTGCAGGTGCTGCAATGTGTCCCGCTGCTGCCCCTGGAACCTCATCGAAAACCAGCCTTTCCGTACCTCCTCAGATGGGGGGAGGTTGCGGAGAGGCCGTGAATCTCGCGCGGGTACGACGGAGTCGTGATGCGCGCGGTGCGGTGTTCGCTGTGAAACCAAGCCCGGAGGACTGAAGGGGCCGGAGGGGCCGAACTGCCGCGGTGCGCGACGCGGGCGATGAACAAGACCGTATAGATGTCCCCTCTTGAGGGCAATCGTCGCCACTTGCGGATTTCCTAGGGATCTGCGGCTGGTACTGCAACCACACGCGAGAGGCGGGCAATACCGCTGTTTCCTCATGGAGTTCAGCGACCTTGGCGGCGGTTCAGTGCTCGCACAGGGAGAACTCGCGCTCGTAGAGCTCCTCGTTGTGTACGTCGACGAAGAACTTGCGTTCCTGCATGAGTTGTTCGCGGTAGCTCTCGGCTTGTTCAAGCGTCATGATCGAGGTGGCGGACCAGGGCTGCTGGGGTGGCACATCGGATGTCGAGACGATTCTTTTCGACGGGTCAACCAGGAAGAACGCGAGAATTTTGCGATATCCCGGCCGGGTGGGGTCCGCGAGGCGGAACGAGCCGACGCGGTGTTGCAGGATGTTCGGGAACGCCAGGCAGCGGCCCGGCGGGGTCGACGCCGATCCCAGCATCTGGTTCTGGGGCTCTTCGTCCTCCAGGCCGTAGACCTCACGCAGCCCGTAGCCGTCGTTCTGTTCGTAGCGTGGGTACTCAAGTGCCGCCCGGAAACCCAGTTGGCTTTCGGTGATGTTCGCGCTGTCCCAGTAGTAGATGCCGGTCGAGACGATCCGCTCGTTCAGCATTCCCTCGACATGCCAGGAACCGCCGGGGTACTCGGGCTTGTCCGGGGTGAGATGAATGGTGGCGAGCTTGACGATGACCTGGAGACTACGGCCGCGCAGGTCGACTCGGGTGGAATCGTCGGGCAACCCGGGCGAGGTGAAGGCCGGGGCGTCCGGGACGACCGGGCGGCGGTTTTCCCACCAGTCCTCATCGGCCGCTTCCCACGCACAGATGGCTTCTTCGTAGGCCGCGTCATCGCTGTAGGAGGATCTGTCCGGATGCTCAGGCTCCGAGTCGTACCACCCGAAGGGATCGGCCTCGATCCGCAGGGGCCGTGGATGACGCAGATCGGTGAGCACGTTCTCAAGCAGCGGGCGCAGGCGTGCGAACAAGTCCGGCAGGACGGAGGCCAGTTCGCGATGAGTCTCGGGGTGGACGTTGTTGACGTACGAACGGAAGATGGCATCGCCCTCGTCACTGACGTCGACGTCCGTGGGCAGCCACTGGAACTTCTCTGAGAATTCGTACCGCGAATAGCTCTCCCCCGGGTTTCGCCAAGCCCGCTCGGGTGCGCCGCTCACCTCTCTCACCAGACAGAACAGTGAGGGATGGACCAGATCCAGTACCTGGCCGTTGGATCCCGGATGCCAGTCCTGTTCCGCTTCCGGGACCTTTTCCAGAACCCGAACCGCCTCACGCAGCCGGGACCTGAGTTCGTCGTCGACAAGTGTGTCCGACTGCCACACCCCGTCGACGGCGGACACCTCGATGCCGGTTCGGCCGTCTCGCAGCTCGGCGTAATACGCGAGTTCGGCAAGCACGTAGCGAACCTGCGCTTCGGTCAGGCCCTGGGCGACCGCTTCTCGCGCCCACCTGGCGACGATTCCGGCGTCGTTCATCTTGTCGAACCACCCCGGCTTCGCCCGAATATGCGCGCTGCACCGCATCATCTGAAGTTCCCGTAGCGTTCGGACCGTCGCGAGCGCTATGGAACCGGAAGCTTGAAAGGGCAATGGAAAAGCGGAAAAGCCGGTCATTTTCCTGGTCCTCCCCGTCGATGTGTGACGGCGGGAACGGTACTTCAGCGGACTGACAAGCCCGGCCCTGGCCGGTCCTGCTCCGAGGTGCCCTTCGGTGGGTTCTGCAACTGGGCCACGGACGACGACCTGACTGTCCGCGGCCGTGCGCTTCACACGAGGAAGAGGTCCCGCCGATGAGCGCGGATGGCCGTTGTGTACTTCCTCAACTGTGAGTTGAGTCCGACGGATTTGGCTTTCCTTGACTGCTTTGGCGATCTGCTTCTTCTGGTGTGGGCTCACATGCTCTCCGATGAGGTGGGGCGACCGGTCGATCGGGGTGAGGGGCCGGGGAGCCCGCCCTCAGAGGTCTCTGTCCGGCACTTCCTCCGGCTGGCTCACCGTCATGAATCCCTCGGGGGTGGGGTGGTGGCGGCGCCACAGGGCTCTGCCGTATGCGGCGGCGCCGGCTGCCGCGGCGCAGGCGCCTGCCGTGAGGAGGGTCAGGGTCCTGCTGTTGCTGTGCCCGTCCTCGGTTCCGGTCGTGTAGGTGGGTGTGCCGTCGGTGGTGGAGGTCCGTGTGGGTTCCGCGGCGGTGGCCGAGGGCGAGCCGGTGGTGGGGGTGGCCGTGCTGCCGGGGGCGCCTGCCTCGGACGGGCTGGCGGTGGCGGTGGCACCTCCGGAGGCGGTTCGGCCCGAAGGTGCGGGGGCGGTGGTGGTCGTGGGGGTCGCGCCGGAGGTGGCGGAGGTGGCGGAGGTGGTCGGCGCCGGGGGGTTGATGGTGAAGGACTCGATGACCTTGTTCTGACCGCCGTCCGGGGTGCAGGGCACGTCGAGTTCGCCGAGGTAGGTCAGGTCGCCGTCCGCGTTCCTCGGGACGAGGTGCAGGTTGATGTCCCCGGCGGTGAGCTTCCCGCGGCCTTGCTGGCGGAACGTGAGCGAGGGGGCGGTGCCGGACGCCGGGATGGGGAACGAACCGGACTTCGGAACGGTGGACTTGGGGATGCTGAAGGGTACTCGGGCGTTGAAGTCGCCTTGTGGGGCGGCCACTTGGACGTTCTCGCCAGCCGTGCCCTCGACGGAGTGCACGCCGAGGAAGCGGAGCCCGCCGGTGAGGCTGGGACTCACCGTCGTCACCGTGCGGATGGGGAATCGCGGGGTGGGGGTGCCGAGGGTGTGCGAAGCCGGAAGATCCGCGGTGGCCCGGACCGTCACGGGCTGACCGCCGATCACCGGGAAATGGCAGGTGTAGCGCAGGGTGAGCGAGACCGATCGCGCGGCGGCGACACCGGTGCCGGCCGCGCTCGCGGCGATGACCAGCACGGCCGTCGCGGCTCCGAGAGCGAGTACCGTCCCCGGCCGTCGCGGACCAACTGCTGAGCCTGCTAAGCCTGTTGACCCCATGATTCCCCCTGCTGAGTGCTGAGTGCTGAGTGCTGAGTGCTGAGTGCTGAGTGCTGAGTACCGAGTGCCGTCTGCTGTTCGCCGTCCACCGTCTGCCGTTTTGATCAGTGAACGTCCCGATGGATGTCTTTGTCGCTTTGACGCTGGTTGGGTGGCGGTGGGTTCCCGAGGGCGGCGGTGTCGGCTTTCGTGGAGTGCTCGCGGAATCCCTTGCTGAGGTGGCCTTGGACGCTGGCGTGCCGGAACTGGTAGACCGCACCGGCCTGGCGCAGCACCTCGCGCCGGTGGGCGTCGTCCAGGAAGGCCATCAGCCGCCAGGGCAGCCGCCCGGTCAGCGGCAGCCAGATCCTGGCCAGGGCGACCCACTGGCCCCACGCCGTCAGACCGCACCCGTAAGCCAGCCCGGCGCCGAAGGCGGCTTCGAGTCCGAAGACCGCCCCGGCCTCGATCCCGCGCACGGGACCGTGCCAGACGCCCTCGACCAGCCCGACGAGCGGCCCGATGACGAGCGCCCAGAGCGCCAACCGGAAGGCCACGCGCCGCCGGTTGGCGTTCAGCAGATCTGTCGGCCGCGCCGCGGACTCCGATTGCAGCGGGGCTTCCAGGAGGGCCGTCAGGCCGAAGACGAGGCCGCCCCCGAGGCCGAGTTCCGCGAGGAAGACGTACGCCGCCAGCCGGCCGCCCCCGAGGCCGTCGTCCAGCCCGAGATCCCGGATCACGACCCGGTCCAGGACCAGCAGTACCGCTGAGGCCACCACACCGACGACGACACCGGTCACGGCACCCTGGAGGACCTCCGTGTGCCTCTTCCAGGCGCCGCGGGTCAGCCTCATCCGTACCTGTAACGGCTTGATCCCGCTGTGCCCGGACAGGAACCAGTAGATGAGCCCGAAGATCAGCCCGGCCGCGGAGCCGTGCAGGAGTCCCACCGCGACTCCCCGTATCAGCGCGAACTCCAGCCCGCGTGAGGTCGCCACCAGGTCCACCGGGATGTTCCCGACCGCGGTCGTGATGCCGAAGGCCAGGGACGCCAGGCCGCCGACGGCGAGCGTCCGTGCGGAACGGCGCATGGTGGTGCCGAGCTCCCACCAGGCGAGGTCGCGGGTGACTCGCTCACCCTGGCCGAGCCGGTCGAGATGCCAGGCGAGGTACCCGAGCCAGTGTTCCGCCCGCTCGGGATCCCAGCGCCGCCGACGCGGTACGGGGGCGCCGGTGCCGGAGGTCCGCGGGCCGACCGGTGGGCGGTCGTAGGCGGCGGGGACGAACGCGGACAGGAGGTGGTCCTCCACGGCCGTGGCGGTGGGGAAGCGCGCGGTGTCCAGCAGTTCCGTCGGCTGGGGCCTGTCCTCGTCCTGCTGATCGCCTTGCTGATCGCCCTGCTGACCGTCCTGTTGATCGTCCTGTTGATCGCCCTGTTGGTCGTCCTGCTGATCGCGTGCGCCGTGGTACACGGTGCGGGCCAGCGCGACCATCAGCGGAGTGCTCAGCGCCTCGGCCACATTCCGGGCGCCCGCGCCGCGCGACTCCTCGGACAGCTCCTTCAGCACCGGCTCCCACGCGGTGCGCGTCTCATCGCCCCCGGCGAGGGGCGGACTCGCCCGGCGCAGATACTCGGCAAGGGCCTCCAGATCGAGCGGGTCCAGCATGATGCCGGCGGCGCCCCTGAGTACCGCCCCCTTCGGGTGCCGCACCGCCGTGGCGTACTCCTTCGGGCGGCTGGTGAGCAGCAGGGGCATCGTGGTGGCGTTGATCGCGCGGAGCGCCGCGGACTGCGAGGCCCCGGCGATCTCGTCGAAACCGTCGAGGATCGGAAGGACGCGGCCTCCGTGCAGGAGGCTGTCGGCCGGGCTACTGCCGTCCGGCGCCGGGACGTTGAGGTCGGGGTAGTCCCGCACCAGCCGGTCGCACATCCAGTCGTGCAGCGAGACGGCCGGGTCCCAGGAACCGAGGCTGAAGATCACCGGCACCGGGTCGCCGGGGCTGCGGGCACCCAGCCGGTCCAGCACGAAGCGCAGCGCGAGGATCGTCTTGCCCGCCCCGGCCTCCCCGAGCACCACCAGCCGGTGGGACGGAACCTTCCGGTACTCGTCGACGATCGACCCCAACTCGCCCGCCAGGACCAAGGGCGCCGACGGTGTCCGCGAACCGGGCGGATCCAGACAGATGTTGGACCAGTTGTCGAACGGGCCGGTCGCGTTCCGGAAGCGCACCCGCATCGGGAACGGATCGTGCACATTCCGCCGCAGCTCCTCGACCGACCACTGCTTCTGCACCCAGGAGGCGAGTTCCTCCGCCGTCGCCGCCAGCCATGGCTCGCTCCGCGGCGGCGGGACCTGTTCGAGTTGCCCGGCGCCGACGGGCAGGCCGATCAGCTCATGGAGTTCCCGGAGCCGCTCCGGCGCGAGGACCTCGTACCAGCGGCGCACCTGGCTCGCCGCCAGGGTGCCGGGCCCGTCGGCGTGATGATGCTCGCTGACCACTCCGATCAGGCATCCGCCGCTCCACACCGCGGCCCCCGACATCCCCTCCCACGGGGAGCGGTCCCGATCGGCGCCCAACTGGGGTGCCCGCAGCGAGAGTTCCAGCGTGCCCTGCCGCACGTTCGAGAGCGGGGTGGTGGTGCCGCGGGCGTGGTGGGAGTCCCGGTGCGCCACGGGAGGCCCGCTCCCGTCCGAGGCGGGTTCGCGGCGCAGTTTGAATCTCGGGAAGCCCAGCGCATCGCACTCCACCACACCCGTGACCCGCGCGAACCGCACCGGCGGCACCTCCGCCGCCAACGGCCCGCCCGCACCCCGGCCGTGCTCGATCCGGAGTACCGCGATGTCCGCCTCGACGTCCAACCAGACCCGTACGCCCGGCAGTTCGCTCGTCCGGCCGCCATCAGCAAAGAACCGTAAGCGAATTGACGGAGCGTCACGCACCACGTGTGCGGCCGTGAGGACGGTGTCCGCCGTGACCCGGTAACCCGAACCGCGCCGCCGTGCGCCCGTCTCCGCCGTGGCGAGAACCTGGACCGCACGCCGCGGATCCAACCCGGTCGCTGCCGAGTACCCGCCTTCCGTGGCGCTCATCCCTCATGCGCCTCGGCGACACCACCGATGAAGGTCTTGTCCGCTCCCGCCACGGTCGGTCGCAGCGCCAGTCTGATCCGCTGGGTGGAGGTCGCCCCCGCCCTCACCTCCGCGCCCGTCTCCACCACCCAGAAACGCACCTTCGCCCCCGCCTGCCCGGCCCGCTCCACCGCGACCGACACCTCCAGCTCGATCTCCCCCAACTCAAAGCGCAGCGCCTCACCCTCGGAAGCGACGACCGCACGCTCCAACTCGTCCCGCAGCTCCCGGATCACCGTGGCTAAGTCGATCAACTCCGCGTCCTTTCCTACCCGTTGGCATGGTTCCGCCACCAACATGTCCCAGTACGCTGGGTAGTTGTCAAGACATGTGCCCTAAAAACGGTGCGGACGCTGTCGGCGGTGGACGTGCAGCGGGACCGGACGGGACAGGGGCGGCACTGGCTCTCGGTGAACCCGGCCACGATGAGCGGGGCCTCGGTGGGTGAGGAGGTCGGGTAGGGGCCGTGCCAGCCCTGGTTGACTTGTCCCTGGGGGAAGGTGACCTGCTGGCGGTCGTATTCGATGGGGAAGTCGTCCCGGGCCAGCCCTCATTCCGGCGGTGCTGACGGGCCGTGATCACGTTGGGTCCGTCGGGAGCGCAGGTCTGGGTCACATGGGCGGAGAATCCCTTCCGGCTTGATGATGTGGCCGTGCCGTGCGTAGCGGGACGAGGTGTCGTGGGGAGAGACGGTCGCCCGGGACGAGGGTGGCAGCCCGGAACCGCTTTCCCCCGTTCGTCGCCGTCTGGTGACCCGGACGAATGAGCGGTACGCCGCAGTGCAGCAACGTGGCGGACGGACCTTGAAGGGTGATCCGGGCCAGGCCCCGGCTTTGATCGCGCCGCATCCGCGTGGGCGGCGTGGCGGGCGCCGGGCCGCTGACGGGTCGAAGGCCCTCCTGCCGAAGGGAGGGCCTTCGTGTGTCCCGGAGCGGTCAGATGCTGAAGCGTTCCCTTTGCAGGAGGGGGCGGACGCGGGAGCGGAAGCCGCCGGTGCGGAAGGGGCGCTGCAACAGGCCGGGGGCGAGTTGCTGGGCGAGGGCGGCGGCGATCATGCCCTGGTCCAGGGCCAGGACGAAGTCGCTGACATGGCCGGTGCGTATGTTCACGGAGTCGCGGAAGCCGTAGGTCTCGTCGTAGGCGCCGAAGTCGCGGGCGAGTGCCTTCAGGTTGTCGATCGCCTCGCCGCGTGCGTGCGGGAGCGCCAGGAACGAGGCGTGGGGGGTGACCACGCCCAGGGAGTTGTAGCCCTCGATCTGCATACCGATGGCGTCGACGCCGTACTCGCGGTAGCCGCCCTCGGGGATGCTGGCGGGTGAGAAGCCCCAGTAGCCGTACTTCTCCTCGTCGAGGCCGTGCTCGATCTGGCTGCGGACGTACCGGTCGTGCGTGGTGCCCCAGGAGTGCGGGGACCACTCCGGCTCCGGCACGAACAGGGGCACCATCAGTGCCTCGAACATCGAGCCGCCCCAGCTCGGGACGAGCTTGCGGCCCCGGTGGGTGTAGTGGCCCTGCCAGACGCGGACCCCGTCGAGGGTGACCCACGCGCCGCCGGGTTCCTGCTCCTGGCCCATGCCGGGCAGCAGGGTGCGGAAGAGGTGCCAGTAGTGGTCGCCGGGCAGGCTGCCGTCGGCGATACCGAGGTAACTCGCCATGCGGGGCTCGGTGTTGAGCGCGCCGTAGTGGTGTCCTGTCGGTTCGCCCCTGCCCGGCTTGTCGGGCCAGAAGCCGCCGCGCAACTGGCCGGGCCCGGCGACCGGGTCGGCGGGGTCGTACGGCGTGTAGTAGTACGACCAGTCGGCGTCGGCGAGCAGCCGGGCGATGCGGGGCCGCAGCGCCGGGTCGGCGTCGGCGGCGATCCGCAGACCTGTGACCAGCCAGGCGTTGTCGACGGAGGAGAGGAACGGGCGGACCGGGCCGCCGCTCTCCGGCCAGGTGGTGAGGACCGAACCGTCGGACGCGTCATACCAGTTGAACCAGAAGCCGTGGGCGCGCTCCAGCTTCTCGATGGCGGAGACGGTACGGGTCAGGTCGCGGTGCATGGTGTCGCGGGAGATCACGCCGAGCCCGGCGGCGGCCACCGTCGACCACAGGCCGCAGCCGATGTTGGTGGGCGAGGTCTGGACGGAGGGCACGGGCCGGCCGGAGGCCCTGACGTTGATCTTGTCAGCGGTGAGGCCGAAGTCGGTCGTCATCGCCACGATCGAGCGGTACGTGGACTGGAACCACTTCCGCAGCATCGGCGCGTCGGCGGTGCGGGCAGACCGATCGGGCCGGACGCGGGGCGCGGCGAAGGCGCCGCCGGCGGAGCCCAGGGAGACGGCGGCTGCCCCGGCTCCGGTGGTGGTGAGAAAGGTACGACGGTCCATGAAGGTCCAACTCCTAAAGGAACAAGGCGTACTTGGCGCGTTGCGCGCCGAAGGCGGCGGCGTGGGACGACGGGCGAAGGGGGGTGGTCGTCCGCGGGAGCCGGCGGGTGTCAGGGGACCGCCGGCTCCCGGGTTCGGGGGCGCACCCGGTCAGGGGTGCGCCGGGGCCGCGTCAGGTGGTGGTGCGCGGCAGTTCGCGGGTGCGGCCGAGCTTGCCGAGCCAGACCGCGGACGGTTTGGCGGTCCGCTCGAAGGTCTCGCGGTCGACGGCGATCAGGCCGAAGGTCGGCTTGTAGGAGCCCCACTCGTAGTTGTCGAGGGCGCTCCAGGCGAGGTAGCCGCGGACGTCGAGGCCGTCTTCGATGGCGGCGGCGACGGCGGCGAGCGCGCCGGTGTAGTAGTCGACACGGCGGGCGTCGTCGGCGGTCGCGATGCCGTTCTCTGTGACGATCAGGGGGACGTCGCCCACGAGCGCCGCCGTGTGCCGCAGGGCGTGGCCGACGGCGGTGGGGTAGTACTCCCACTGCGTCAGAGTGCGTTCGGCGTCGGCGGGCGCGGGGAGGGGGCCGTCGGTGCCGAGCCTGGTCCGGGTGTAGGACTGGACGCCGATCCAGTCGTCGCCGCGGGCGGCCTCGATGAAGACGTCCTCGCGGGGGTGGCGGTAGTCGGCGGTGACATCCTCCGCGCCGGGCAGGGCCTGGTAGACCTGGTTGGCGACGGTCCAGCCGGTCCGGATGCCGGGGTTGATCGCCTTGACCGTCTTCACGGCGGCGTGGTGAGCGGCGATGACCGCGTGGGTGGTCTCCTCGTCGGGCGTCGGCAGACCGGCGGCCGGGAAGCTCCGGTCGCCGGCCCTGGCGGCGCCGGCCATCACGGCGATCATGTTGGGTTCGTTGATGGTGCAGACATGGCGCACCCCCTCGGCGATGACGGGGGCACACGCGGCGACGTACCGGACGAACATGTCGACGGCGCCGTCGGCCGTCCAGCCGCCCAGGTCCTCGAACCACTGGGGCACGGTGAAGTGGTGCAGGGTCACCATCGGGCGCAGACCGCGGGCGTGGGCGCCCTCGACCATGCGGCGGTAGTGAGCGAGTTCGGCCCGGGAGAAGACGCCGGGGACCGGTTCGATACGGGCCCACTCGATGCTGAACCGGTAGTCGGTGAAGCCGAGTTCGGCAAGCAGGTCCATGTCCTGCTCCCAGCGGTGGTAGCTGTCGCAGGCGTCGAGGCTGGGCTCCTGGATGTTCGCCGCCGGGTCGTGTTCCCTGCGCCACCAGTCGCTGTTGAGGTTGTTGCCCTCGATCTGGTAGGCGGCGGTGGAGGCGCCCCACAGGAAGCCTTCGGGGAACCGGGTCGAAGTGTGCGTCATCATCCGTTCTGTCTTTCTGGTGGGTGTGGGGGTGGGCCGCCCTTCGCGCAGGCGGGGGGCGTGGCCCGGCGCCGGGGCGGGAACAGGGGCGGCTACTTCATGCCGGCTGTCGCGATGCCCTGGGTGAAGTGCCGTTGCAGCGCGATGAAGACGGCCAGGACGGGGAGGACGACGAGGAGTGAGCCGGCCATGAGCATTCCGTTGCCGCCGCCCACGGTGCGGTTGGGGTCGTTGGCGAAGGTCGCGAGGGCCACCGGCAGCGTGTACTTGCCGGGGTCGTTGGTGGCCACCAGCGGCCAGACGAAGTTGTTCCACGAGCCGAGGCAGGTGAAGAGCGTCAGCGTCGCCAGGGCGGGCTTGACCAGCGGCATCACGATGCGCCAGAAGATGTACCACTCGCCGGCGCCGTCGATCCTGGCCGCTTCGAGCAGCTCGTCGGGGACGGACTGCATGAACTGCCGCATCAGGAACACGCCGAAGGCCCCGGCGGCGAAGGGCAGGACGAGCCCCGCGTAACTGTCGATGAGGCCGAGCTTTGTCATCAGTACGTACAGCGGGAGGATCATGAGGTTGCCGGGCACCATCAGTGCCGCGAGCACGATGGCGAAGACCCTGGACCGGCCGGCGAACCTCAGCTTCGCCAGGGCGTAGCCCAGCATCGAGCAGAACAGCAGGTTGCAGACGGTGACCAGTACGGCGACGATCACCGAGTTCATGAAGTAGCGCGGCATGTCGAGCCGGTCGAAGAGGTCCGTGAAGCTCTTCAGTGTCCACTCGGACGGGACCCAGACCGGCTCGCTGGCGGTCAGTTCCTTCTTGGTCTTGAAGGCGGACAGCGCCATCCACAGGAACGGCGCCACCATGACCAGCAGGCCGACGGACAGCAGTACGTACGTCACCGGCCTGCGCACCCGGCCGGTGTGCGGCGGGCGTACCGGCCGGTGGACGGAGGCGGCCTCGGGGGCCTTGTGGGCGCTCACTTGGTGTTGTCCTTCAGCAGGCGGAGCTGGAGCACCGTGACGCCCATGATCACGAGGAAGAGGACGTACGCCATCGCGCTCGCGTAGCCCATGTGGAAGAAGTTGAAGCCCTCGCGGTACATGTTCAGGGACACGGTCAGCGTGGAGTCCGAAGGCCCGCCCTGCGTCATCACGAACGGTTCCTCGAAGACGTTGAGGTAGCCGATGGTGGTGATCACCGTGGTGTAGAGCATCGTCGGCCGAAGCAGCGGCACGGTGATCCGGCGGAACTCCTGCCAGGCTCCCGCGCCGTCGAGTCTCGCGGCCTCCCGGACCTCCGTCGGGATGGCCTGGAGTCCGGCGATGAACAGGACCATGACCGTACCCAGGTTGCGCCAGACCGCCATCGCGATGATCGACGGCATGGCCAGGGTCTCCGAGCCCAGGAAGTCCGGTGCGGTCACGCCGAGTTCGGCGGCGATGCCGGAGATCAGGCCGTCCGACGGGTCGAGCACGAAGCGCCAGACGACCGCGACCGCGACGATGGTGGTGACCACGGGGGCGTAGAAGCCGACCCGGAAGAAGGTACGGGCGCGGTCGATGCCGTTGTTCAGCAGGACCGCGACCACGAGCCCCAGCAGGATCGTCAGGGGGACGCCGACGGCCACGAAGTACGCCGTGTTGAACAGCGCGGTGAGGAACTTGTCGTCGTCGAAGAGCTTCACGTAGTTGTCGAAGCCGACGAACCGGGCGTCCAGCGGGTGGGTGACGTGGAACGTTCCGAAGTCGGTGAAGCTCATCAGGAGCGTCGCGACGATCGGGAACGCCATGAAGACCGTGAACAGCACGAGGAAGGGAGTGGAGAACAGCCAGCCGGCCAGGTTCTGTGCACCCATGGAGCGCTGCCCGCGCGGTCCGCGCCGCCCCGGCCCGGGGGCCGGGGACCCCGCGGTCCCCGGCCCGGGGGCCGGGGACCCCGCGGTCCCCGGCCCGGCCTTCGCCTCCGCCGCGTCGGCGGCCGTGCCGGTCGTGGTGCCCATGACGGCTACTCCACCAGGCTTTCGATCTCGGACTGCGCCTTGTCCAGTGCGGCCTTCGCGGAGGACTCGCCCTGTGTGACGGACTCGATCGCGGTGTCGACCTTGGAGGTGATCTCGGTCCACTTCGGCTGGACCGGGGAGACCTTGGCGGTCTCCATCTGGGTGCGCCAGACCTTCAGGCCGGGGTCGGTGGCGAGCCTGCCGGAATCCCAGGCCCTGATGTTGGCGGGCAGGTCACTGGTGCGTTTGAACCAGTCGGCCTGGCCCTTGGCGTCGGTCAGGTAGCTGATGAACTTCGCGGCGGCGGCCTTGTGTCCGCTGTTCTTGGAGATCACCAGGCTGGAGCCGCCGGCCATGGAGACGGAGGTCTTGTCGGTGGGGACGTTCGCGACGGCCCACCTGCCGGCCAGGTCCGGGTAGTTGTCCTTGAGCAGGCTCATGATCCACGGGCCGGAGAAGAACATCGGGACGGAGCCCTTGTTGAAGTCCTTCGTCACGTCGTAGCCGGGACGGACGGACTTCTCGGACAGGCCCTTATTGAAGTAACTCCCGTAGTTCTCCAGGGCCTTGACGGCCTCCGGGCTGTTGATGACCGCCTTGCCGCCGTCGGTGACGATCTCGCCGCCCGCGGAGTACAGGAACTGGTAGAAGCTCTGCACGGTGTCCAGGCCGCCCGGCTGGATCGACAGGCCCCACTTGGTGCCCGCCTTGTCCTGGTAGGTCTGGGCCATCGTCTGGAGGTCGGCCATGGTGGCCGGGGCCTTGGTGATGCCGGCCTTCTTGGCGAGGTCGGTGCGGTAGTAGAGGACGCGGGTGTCGACATACCACGGCACGCCGTAGGTGTTGCCGTCGATCGTGCTCTGCTTCCAGCCCGCCGGGAAGAAGGTCTTCTCGCTGAAGGTCTTGGTGTCGACCGGCTCCAGGACTCCCATCTCCGCGAACTCGCCCATGTAACTGCCGCCCATCTGCGCGATGTCGGGCAGCTTGCCACCGGCGGCGGCGGCGACCAGCTTCTGGTGGGCGACGTCCCAGCCGACGGGGGTGACCTTGACCGTGATGTTCGGGTTGGCCTTCTCGTACCCCTTGGCCACGTCGGCGAGCTTCTCGCCCTCGGCGCCCATGGCCCACACGGTGAGGGTCTGCTTCTTGCCGGCGGCGGCATCCTCACTGCCGGAGCCTCCGCACGCGGTGAGGGTCAATGCCGTGACTGCTGCGACGGCGACCGAAGCGGTTCTGGCGGTGCGGTGCATGGACGGCTCCTCGGGCGTTCCGTGAATGTATGCGCTGCCTGTAAGCGCATACATCACTGTGGTTCGGCCTTTCCGGTGTGACAAGAGGCGCTTTGGTCACGCTTTCGTAACGAGCGCGACATCTGTGGGGGATTCCCCTGTGCGCCTGGGCGCGCCGGGCTGTTCGCACCGTATGCCGGATGTCTGGGCGCTGGTCGCGGTGGTGACCGATCGTGGGCGGCGGTGAGTCGATGTGCCGCCACCACCGTCGGCCTCCCGAAGTCGCCGATGCCCTGCGGTACTTCGGGCGGCGGCACGGCGGAGGCCCGCGCCGGTTTCGTTACCCGAGTCCTGTGACCTGGGGCTGTCTGACGATTCGCGTCGGATCAGGCCACGGCGTCTGGTGCCGTGCATCGCGAGGCGGAGGGGCGCCCGCGTACTGGGCGGACACGGGCGATCCCGAAAGCGCCGCGAGGTGCGGTGCCAGGCCACGCGGGCAGGGCGGGAACGGTCGGACAGCTCCTACGCGCAGCCGCAGCTCGCCCTGCGGGCCACCGAGACCGGCAGCACCAGGGAGACGGGGTCGCCGGAGCGGGTGCCGTTCAGGCGTTCCACCAGCAGTTCCACGGCCGCCTCGCCGAGGCGGCGCATCGGCTGGCGGACGGTGGTGAGCGCGGGGCGGACCAGACGGCTGAGAGGGATGCCGTCGAAGCCGGTGACAGCCACGTCCTCGGGCACCCGCACTCCGCGCCGCTCCAGGGTGTGCAGCGCGCCCACGGCCATCTGATCGTTGGCGAAGACCATGGCCTGCGGGGGCAGGTCCTCCCGGCCGAGGAGCAGGTCGGCGGCCCGTGCCCCCTCGGCCTGGGTCATCATCCCGACCAGGACGTCGGCCTCGTCCCGTACGGGGACACCGGCCCCCCGGCACGCCTGCTGGTAGCCGAGGAACCGGGCCGCGGCGTCCGGCGACGTCTCCTCCGTACCGACGAACGCGAGGCGGCGCAGGCCGTGGTCCTCGATGAGGTGCCGGGTGAGTTCGCGCTGGCCGTCGGCGTTGGCGACCTCGATGTGGTCGAGGTGGTCCAGTTCCTCTTCCTCCCTGGGCCCCGCCAGCATGACGACGGGCTGGCGCCGCGAGATCAGGCCGAGGTCCTCGGTCGGCACCGTCCTGGACAGGACGGCGAAACCGTCGACCCGTCCGGCCACCTTGGCGACCAGGCTCTCCGGGCCGCCCCTCAGGGAGGCCGCGATGAGCAGGGCGTAGCCGTGCCGCCGGGCGGCGCGCTCCATGCCGCGGATGATCTGGTCGGAGTAGAGCGTGAAGGCCCGGTCCTCGTCGGCGTCGGCCGCCGCGGCCTCGCTCTCGGTGTCCGGGTCGGAGTAGTCCGGGAAGCAGAGGCCGAGGACGCCGGTGGAGCGGCTGGCGAGCCCGCGGGCGTTGCCGCTGGGCACGTAGCCGAGTTCGCGGGCGGCGGCGAGGACCCGCTCGCGGGTCTGGGCGCGGACGGAGTCCGAGTTGCGGTAGACACGGGACACGGTGGCGATGGAGACCCCGGACCGTTCGGCGACGTCGTACACCGTGGGGGCTGTGCTCACTGGGTGGACCCCCGGAGTCGTCAGAATGCGTGCGCGTGTTTGAAAGCGCATTCACCCTAGGTGTGGATGCCACGAACGGGCAAGGCGGCACGGTGCGTGCCGCGCCGGGGCGGAGTTCCCGGCCCGGCGTGCTGGGGTGCCGGGCTGTTCCGATGGGCGGCTGTTCGCCTGAACTCGGTGTCGTCGCCGACGGTCACGGGGATTCTCGCTCCGGTCCTGACGCCGATCCCGGCATGGACGTCGAGCCCCGGGCAATCGCCGGTGACCCGGCCCTCGGTGGTCAACTGCCCCCCGCCGCCCCCGAGTTGCCCGTTTCGTCAGGAGCCCAGAAGACCCCGGACAGGTGGTCGATGAAGGACGGGTCGGGGCGGCGGAACCAGTAGCCGGTGGTGGAGCGGCCGAAGACGCCGGTGCGGGTGAGGTCGATCATCAACTCGGCGGCCTTGACCAGGAGTCCGTCGGCGTCGACGATCGGGACGCCGTCGATCTCGGTGACTCCCTCGTGCCAGAGGATCTCGTTCGGCAGGCCCTCGCCGGGGATCAGGAGTTGGGCGCCGCGGGCGATGGCCTGGCGGGCGGAGTCGGTGAAGGCGGCGCGGAAGCGGTCCGGGTCGCCGGTCAGGGCCTCGCCGACGACGGCGGCGCCGTCGGCGAGGTACTCGAAGCCGACGAAACGGTGGGCCAGGCCGGACGCGGTGATGTTCTCCCGGAGGGGTTCGGCCAGTTCCGGGATGAAGCCGACCACGGCGAAGCGCTGGCCGCTCATCGCCGCGAAGTGGTAGGCCGTCTCGCCGTAGCCGAGGACGGGGATGCCGGCGAGGGTGCGGGCTTCCCGCAGTCCGGGGTCCTGGCTGGTGGCGATGACGAAGGCGTCGTAGCCCTGGGCTTCGGCGGCGAGTGCCTGGCGGGAGAAGTACGTGCTGAAGAACGTCTCGACGGCGCCGAACCGCACCACCCCCTCCGGAATGGCGGCGGGGTAGGCGGCCCGCGGCAGGGTGTGGATGTCGACCTCGGTGTCGCTCCCCACCAACTGCTTGAGGTGCTCGCGGTACCAGGTGTCGAGCAGGGGGAGCCTGCCTTCCACGGTGTGCTTCTGGAACCAGATCCGCTTCGTCATCGCGCTGCTCCCGCACTTGTGTGCGCGCCCGGCTCTTCCATGGGCGGCCGGGTGTCGAACATCGACGCTTCGAGCAGGTACCGGCGGGCCGCGTCCTCGTCCCCGGCGATCCGCCGCAGGTCGGCGACGGCGGAGGCGAGCGCGCCGGACTGCCCGTCCGCACCGGCGGCCCGCTGCTCGGTGCGGGGGATGACGACCTCCGAGACGACGCGGCGGCGCCGGTCCGCGGCCTGCGCCAGGGCGTCCGGCCCGGCGTCGCCGTGTACCACTGCGGCCAGTGCGGACGCGAGGTCGAAGGCGTCGTGGAGCCCGCAGTTCATGTTCATCCCGCCCGCGGTGGTGGTGATGTGGGCGGCGTCGCCGGCGAAGAGGACGCGGCCCTGCCGGAAGGTGTCGGCGACATGGTGGCGGTTGCTGTAGAGGTGTGCGTCCTCAACCTGGACGCCCGGCGCTATCCGGTCGACCAGTGCGCGTACCGCCTCGGGTGCCAGCAGTTCCTCGTCGGGGCGGTCGTCCACGACCCGGAAGATGAACCTCCAGTGGTCGCGCATCCGCAGCAGGCTGCACGAGCCGCGGTCGTCCCGGACGTAGGTCATCCCGGCGAGGCCCGGCAGGTGGTCGCGCAGGTCCCCGTGGGTGATGACGCGCAGGGCGCGCGAGGCATAGGCGTCGCCGGGGAAGCCCACGCCGAGCTGCTCGCGGATTCCGCTGCCCGCGCCGTCGGCGGCGAGGACGTAGTCCGCGGTGACGGTGGTGGGCCCGTCGGGGCCGTGCACCGTCACCCGCACCCCGTCCGCGTCCTCCCGGATGCTTCCGGCCCTGGCCTGGAAGCGCAGGGCGTCGGGCTGGAGCGCGGTCAGCCGGTCCGCCAGCAGCGGTGTGAGCTGGGTCTGTTCGGCGTGCAGACGGAACGGGTAGCGGGTCTCGGCCGAGAGCAGGGAGAACGGCAGACGGGCGTGGATGCCGCCGTCGAGGTCCCGCCACTGGAGCTCGTCGACGGCGACCCCCAGGGGGAGGAACCGGTCGGCGACTCCGGCCGCGTTCAGCAGCTCCAGTGTGGCCGCGTGGAACGTGGAGGCCTTCGAGTCCAGTCCCAGTGCGGCGCGCTGCTCCAGCACCACGACGTCCACACCGGCCTGGGCGAGCCGCAGCCCCGCGAACAGGCCCACCGGGCCCGCGCCGGCGATCAGCACCCTGGTCTTCACGAGGCCACCCCCGCGGCCGGGACCTGGCGGTGAAGGCGCTGGAGCAGCGGATGACCGGCGGTGCCGGGCCGGACCGTCGAGGCCATCCACCACGCCCCGCAGAGGTTGGACGAGAGGGTGACCCGGTCGTTGCCCTCGCCGAGGGCCTGCATGGCGCGCACCGTCGGCATTCCGGTGCCGGTGAAGAGGATCGCGGCGTCCTCGGGCACCCCGGCGGCCTCCACCTGCGCGGTGAGTTCCTCGGGCGTCACGTCGTACGGGGAGAAGCGGTCGGTGGCGCGTACCGGGACGACGCCGCGGACCGTGAAGCCGGCGCGCGACCAGTACCGCTCGGAGAGTTCGGTCAGCCAGGGCTCGTAGGGGGAGGCGACGAAGAGTTCACCGCGGCCGGTGGCGCGCAGGGCGTCGGTGATGGCGAGGGTGGCGGACCGTACGGGGAAGCCGGCCTGGGCGGAGAGCCGTGCGCACAGGTCCGCGTCCTGCGCCGGTTCCAGGAGGTAGTGCGAGCCGGTGCAGGCGATGAAGTACGCGCCCAACCGCAGTGTCCCGAACGAGGCGACGGCGTCCGGCAGGGCGTCGAGGTAGCCCTGGTTCCGCTGCCGCTGGTCCCGGTTGGCGAACACCGGGAAGCGGGTGGTGTGGGCGATGATCCCGGGGTCGAGCAGGGCGTGCATCTCCGGTTCCACGGTCGGGTTGGCCGGGGGGACGACGACGCCTACGCGGGCCTGGGGCAGGCCGGTGTCCGCCGTCATGCCGCACCGCCTCGGCCGAGGGGGCTCTGCACATGCTGGGGTTCGAGGTAGGCGGCGAGGCCCCACTCGCCGCCCTCGCGGCCGAGCCCGCTGTGCCCGAAGCCGCCGAACGGCGCGTCGGGGCGGAGTCCCGCGGCCTCGTTGATGCTCACGGTGCCGGCCCGCAGCCGGCCCGCGATCCGCTCGGCGAGTACGGGGTCGCCCTGGAGGTAGGCGGACAGCCCGTAGCGGGTGCCGTTGGCTGTCCGGACGGCCTCGTCCAGGTCGGCGTAGGGCATCAGAACGGCCACGGGGCCGAACACCTCTTCCTGTGCGAGGGGGTCGTCGTTGCCGATCCCGGTGATCAGATGCGGGTTGACCCACCACCCGTCCTGGTGGTCCGGCCGTCCGCCGCCGAGGGCGACGGTCGCGCCGCGGTCGACGGCCCCGGCGACCATGTCCTCGATGCGCGCGCGGTGTTCGGGGCGGATCACGGGGCCCACCACGGTGTCCGGGCGCCATGGGTCGCCGACGGTGAGGCTGTCGTAGACGGGCTTGCTGGCCTGGAGGAAGGCGTCGAGTTCGGAGCGGTGGACCAGGATGCGGGTGGGGGAGGCGCAGCCCTGGCCGGCGTTGCGCGCGTACCGTGGGTGCAGTGCCGCGGCCGCCGCGCGGAGGTCGGCGCCGGGGAGGACGATCGCGGCCGACTTCCCGCCGAGTTCCAGTGTGACGCGCTTGAGGCCGGGCGCGGCCTGGGCCACGATCTGGCGGCCGACGCCGTCGGAACCGGTGAACGACACCTTGTCCACCGCCGGATGCTCGGTCAGCGCGCGCCCGACCTCCGGGCCCCCGACGACCACATTGAGCACCCCCGGCGGCAGCCCCGCCTCCACCGCGATCCGGCCGAGTTCCAGCACCGCCAGCGGCGCGCGCGGCGAGGGCATCAGGACGACCGTGCACCCGGCGGCGAGCGCGGCGCCCACCTTCCACATCCCCAGGTGCAGCGGGTAGTTGTACGCCGAGATCGCCGCCACCACACCGACCGGGCGGCCGTAGACGACGCCGCGCCGGGGCACTCCGTAGTCGGTGGTGCCCAGATCGCGGTGGGCCGGGGTCCGCGCGGCGTCCGCGAACCACCTCAACTGGTCGATGGGGTACTGGACTTGGAGCTTCTCGGCCAGGGTGACGGGGGTGCCGACCTCGCCGATGACGGTGGCGAGCAGCCGGTCGAAGCGTTCCTCCATGGCGTCGGCGAGCCGGTGCAGATGCCCGGCCCGCCGGTCGCCGTCGAGGTCCGCCCAGCCGGGGAAGGCCCGCCGCGCCGACGCGACGGCGGCTTCGGTCTGCTCGGTCGACGCCTCGGGAATCTCGGCGAGTTGACGCCCGGTGGCCGGGTCGTAGACGGTCAGCGGTGTGCCCGTGCCGACGACTTCGGCGCCGTCGACGGTCATCGCCGGGTTCAGGTGGAGAGGCAGGTCCGCGCGGGGATCGCGCGGCGCGAGCGGGCTCATACGAGGTGCTCCTTACCGGCAAGTGAGCCGATGGCTCCGTCGATTGCGTCCAGGGTCAGCGCCAGGTCCTCATCGGTGTGCGCGGACGAGAGGTACATCAGGCCGCGGGGGAGCGTCTGCACACCGCGTCGCAGCAGCGCCTGGGTCAGCGACAGCGTCCGCTCCCGGTCGACGCCGGACAGCGCGGCGATGGTGGGGACGGCGTCGGTCCCCGCGAAGAGCTGCACGGTCCCGCCGAGGGAGTTGGCCGCCACCTCGACGCCGTACCGGGTCGCCGCCGCACGCACCTGCGCGGCGATCGCACCGGCCTGGCCCTCCATCCGCGGGTACAGCTCCTCGGCGTGCGACTCCAGGTACCGCAGGCACGCCAGCGCCGCCGCCACCGACACCGGGTTGCCGTTGAAGGTGCCCCGGTGCATGACGGTCCCGGAGGAGATGGGCGCCATGGCCGCGGTGCTGCCGGACACGGCGCTGATCGGCATCCCGGCACCGAGGGCCTTGCCCAGGACGGTGAGGTCCGGGGTCACACCGAAGCGTTCCTGGGCGCCGCCGAGCGCCAGCCGGAAACCGGTGATCACCTCGTCGAAGACCAGCAACGCCCCGTGGCTGCGGGTGAGTTGGCGGGCCTCCTCCAGGAAGCCCGGCGGCGGGGCGAAGCAGCCCGCGTTGACCGCGGCCGGCTCCATGATGACCGCGGCCACGTCGTCGGAGAGGTGGGCCCGCAGCGCCTCGGTGTCCCCCCAGTCCAGCACCGTGACGTTCCGCAGGGCGTCCGGGTCCTGGCCCGCCGTGGTGGCGCCGTCGACGCCGGGCGCGTTCGCCAGATGGATGCCGTCGAACCAACCGTGGTAGTGGCCGCGGAACTTCAGCACCCGGGGCCGGCCGGTGGCCGCGCGGGCGACGCGCAGCGCCAGATGCACCGCCTCGGTTCCGCTGCTGACGAAGCTGGTGAGTTCGGCGCCGGGCACCAGCCCTGCGATCGCCTCCGCCAGATCGGCCTCACCGCGGTGCACCGAGCCGGTCCTCAGCCCGTCGGCCAACTCCGCGCGTACGGCGTCCAGTACGGGCTGCGGGCTGTGGCCGAGGATGAGGGGGCCGTAGCCCATGGCGTAGTCCACGAAGGTGTTTCCGTCGACGTCGACCAGGTGGGCTTCGCGGGCGCTGGCGACGGCCAGCGGTACCGGGAGCTGGGTGGAGCGCGGTGAGGACGAGACGCCGAGCGGCAGGACGGAACGGGCCCGGAGCCGGTGCGCCCGCGATCCCGCGAACTGGTCCTCCGCGTCCTCCGTATCCGCTCGCCGGCGGGTTTCGCTTTCTTGGTCGTGCAGGGTCACAGGGGTTTCCTTCTACCGTGCGTGGTGATCGTCGGACGCCCAGAAGACGACACGCTTCTGCGCGGTTTTGACAATGAAGTGCAGGAGCAGCGCCATCAGGGAGAGAACGATCAGCAGGGCGAACATCTCCGCGATGTCGAATTTGTAGTTCGCCTGCAGAACGAGATATCCGAGGCCGTACTTGGCTCCCACGAACTCGCCGACGACGGCACCGGTCAGAGCCAGCAGCGCCGCGATGTCGAGCCCGGCGAAGATGAACGGCAGGGCGTTGGGGACCCGCACTTTGACGAATACCTGCCGCCTGCTCGCGCCGAAGGAACGGAGCATCTCCAACTGCGCCGGGTCGGAGGCGCGCAGCCCCTCGATGACGTTGACGAGCAGCGGGAAGAACGCGATCAGCGCGGAGATGACGACCTTCGAGGTGAGGTCGAAGCCGAACCACAGCACGATCAGCGGGGCGAGTGCCACGATCGGGATCGCCTGGAAGGCGACCACATACGGCATCAGGCTCTTCTCCAGAAGGCGGAACTGCGAGATGGCGACACCCAGGGCCATGGCGATTCCGCAGCCGACCGCATAACCGATCAGAGCCTCGGTCATGGTCACGCGCACGTTGTACCAGAAAAGGGCGTCGGTCATGTTCCCGAGCAGTGCCGAGAAGATGGCGCTGGGCCGCGGGAGGACGAATGCGGGCACGTCGAAGACCTGCACGCCGATTTCCCAGAGGCCGACGGTGACGATGAACACCAGCGGCACCAGATAGAACTCCGGGCGCTCCGAGAGGTCCAGACGGCGCCGGCGGCGTCCGGGCTCCGGAGAACCCGCCGGCGGGGAATTGCCGGTATCTCCGCCGGACACGTCGCCCGGTGTTTCCGGGCGGACTTTGTTCAGGCTCATGGTCGACGCCCTCAATCTATTGCTGCGACTTGGTCGAAATGCGCACGAATCCGGGTGGTGGCCTCGACCCCGGCTTTCGACGTGAGATCGGCCAGCGATCGGGTCCGCGGCAGGTCGACGGGCACGATCTCGGCGATCCGGCCGGGCCGTGGCGTCATCACCACGACCCGGTCGGCCAGGAACACCGCCTCCGGGATCGAGTGCGTCACAAAGACGATGGTCTTGCCGCTGCCCAGCCAGATGCGTCGCAGTTCCTCGTTCATGAACTCGCGCGTCATGGCGTCCAGCGCCCCGAAGGGCTCGTCCATCAGGAGAACGGCGGGGTCGTGCACCAGCGCCCGGCAGATGCCGGCGCGCTGCTGCATACCTCCGGAGAGTTCCCGGGGGTACTTCTCCTCGAATCCGCCGAGGCCGACCGTCGCCATCAGCTTCTTGGCGCGCTCGGTGTACCGCTGCCGGTCGAGCCGCTGCACCTCGATCGGGATCATCACGTTCTGCTCGATGGTCCGCCACGGCAGCAGGGTGGGCGTCTGGAAGACCACCCCCACCTCGGGCAGCGGCCCGTTGATGACCCGGCCTCCCACGGTCGCCTCGCCGTCGTAGGTGGTCACCAGACCGGCCAGGATGTTCATCAGCGTGGTCTTGCCGCAGCCGGACGGCCCGACCAGGGCGATGAACTCCCCCTCGGCGACGTCGAGTTGGATGTCATCCAGGGCGACCGTCGGGGCGGAACGTTTCGGCTTGTAGATTTTTGACAGGTTCCTGACGCTGATCAGGGTGCTTCCGGCAGTGGCAGGCATGGCGGTTTCCTCAGCGCTTCTCGATGACTTTCTTGCGATCGAAGTTGTAGATGTCCTTCATCAGGGAGTTGTCCCAGACATCGGAGACCTTGATCTTCTTCTTGGTCATCTCGCCGTCCTCCGCGAACGTCACCACCGATTCCCAGCGGTCGTTCGGGATATCCAGCCAGTCGCCCCACTTCGTCGGGTCCTTCTCGCCCTCCGGAATGGCCCCCGCTATGTCGAGCTTCAGCACTTCGAGGGTGTCCTTGAACTTCTTGCCCGAGGGGTCGTCGCAGCCCTCGAAGGCGCCCGGGAATTCCTTGCACCCCATCTTCAGGGCCTCTTCGGGGTGGGTGGCGCTGTAGATCAGGCCCTTGTAGGCGGCGCGGGTGAAGCCGGTCAGCGCGGTCCTGCTCTTCTTGTCCTTCAGCTCGTCGTCGCGGGTCGCGAACGTCACGCTGAACAACTCGTCCATCAGCTTCGGGCGCTTCAGCATCCGCACCTTGACCCCGTTGTCCTCCATGAGTGCGAACCCGTCGACGTAGGTGTCCACCGCGTCGACCTTGCCGCTCTTGAGCGCCGTCGCCGCCGGGGCGCCGGTGCCGACCGGGACGATCTCGACGTCCTTCGTGGTCAGCCCGGCGGACTTCAGGGTGGCCACCAGGTCCGAGTAGGAGGCCGAGGCCAGGCTGATCACGCCGATGGTCTTGCCCTTGAGGTCCTCGACGCGCTTGATCTTGGAGTCGCTCGACACCCCGATGTAGTACGGCCAGACCACGGTGGCGCCGGCGTAGCCCTTGACCGGGGTGCCCTTGTCGACGGCCGAGGCGATGTTCGGCGCGGAGGCGAAGGCCGCGTCCGCGCTGCGGCTGGCCAGCACCTGGAGCGCCGCGGTGGAGCCGTCCGCCTTGACCACGCCGACGTTCAGGTCCTCCTCGGCGAAGTACCCCAACTGCTTGGGTACCGCGTACTCGTAGATCTCCTGACCGGGAGTGAGGGTGGCGCGGGCGAGTGCCACGGTGAACTTCCGCTTGCCGCTGCCGCCCCCGGTGCTCTCCTGCGGGGCACACGCGGACAGTGCCGTCGCGGCGACGACGAAACCCACAGCTGTGAGCCGCGCGATCGTTTTGGTTCTCATTCGAGGCTTCCTTTCGAGAAGCGTTCCGTACAGCGGTACAGCGATGAGGGGCCTCACTGTGTCACCGAGCCGGACGACACGTCAATGAATTCACATGGAATTTACGTACATAGCTGCATCTGTCGCGGATAACGAAATGCGCAGCCGAAGATGGCCAACTCGCGCTTACGGAATTGTGTTCCGTCCAGCGAAACGAAGAGCGGGGAGTCAGGCGAGGATGCCGCGGTCCCTCAGGTCACCGAGTAGAGCGTCGTCGTACCCGAGCTCGTCGCGGAGGATGGCGTCAGTATCGCGGCCTCTTGGGCGTCCGGTCGAGCGGATACGTCCGGGGGTCCGGCTCATCCGCCACATCACGTTCTGCATCCGCATCGGCCCGAGGTCCTCGTCGTCGACGGTGGTGACGAGGTCGAGGGCGCGCACCTGGGGGTCGTCGAGCAGTTCGCTGGGCCGGTAGACGGGGGCCACCGCGGCGCCGGCGGCGGCGAAGGCCTCCATCACCTCGTCCCGGGTGCGCTCCGCTATCCAGCCGCCCACATAGGCGTCGAGTTCCTCGGCGTGCCGGGCGCGCTCACGGCCGCTGCGGAACCAGGGCTGGTCGATGACGTCCGGCCGCCCGACGAGCCGCAGGACCCGCTCGGCCACCCGGTCGGCACTGGTCGACACCGCCAGCCAGTGCCCGTCCCGGCTGCGGTAGGTGTTGCGCGGGGCGTTGTTCTGTGACCTGTTGCCGGTACGGCCCTGGTCGATGCCGAGCTGGTCGGCGTAGATGACGCCGGGGCCGACGGCGGTCATGATCGGGCTCAGCAGGTCGAGGTCGACCACCTGGCCGCGGCCCCCGTTCGCGGCGCGGTGGTAGAGCGCCATCGAGACGGCGGCGGCGCCCGCGACCCCGGCGATGGAGTCGGCCAGCCCGAAGGCGGGGAGCGTCGGCGGCCCGCTCGGCTCACCGGTCAGGTGCGCGAACCCGCTCATCGCCTCCACGAGGGTGCCGAACGCGGGCCGGGCCGCGTACGGGCCGCTCTGGCCGAAGCCGGTGACCCGCAGCAGGATCAGCCCCGGGTTGTCGGCGGACAGCTCGGGATAGCCGAGGCCCCACCGCTCCAGCGTTCCCGGGCGGAAGTTCTCTATGACGACGTCGGCGGTCGCGGCCAGCCGGCGGAAGATCCGGGCGCCGTCCTCGTCGCCGAGGTTCAGCCCGAGGGTGCGCTTGTTGCGGCTGATCATCTTCCACCACAGCGGCTGGCCGTCCTTGGCCAGGCCGTGGCCGCGCATCCCGTCGCCACGGCTGGGGTGCTCGACCTTGATGACGTCCGCCCCGAAGTCGCCGAGGATCTGCGCCGCCAGCGGTCCGGCCAGGATGGTGGAGGCGTCCACCACCCGCAGTCCGGCCAGCGGGCCGTCCGTCTCCGTCGCGGTCATGGGGTCACCGTCCGCCGTGGAGTGCCGCGCATCGGGGGTCACCGCTTCTGCGGCCGGTGGACGTACCGGCCGTGCGGGGTGCCGGTGACATTGCCGTCCGCCAGGACGCGGTGGCCCCGCACCCAGGTGTCGGTCACGCGGGCACCGAGTTCGAACCCCTCGAAGGGGGTGTACTCCTGGGTGGAGCGGGAGTCGTCGGCGTGCACCGTCCAGGAGCGGGCGGGGTCGACCAGGCAGAAGTCCGCGTCGTAGCCGACGCCGATGGTGCCCTTGGTCAGCAGGCCGTACCGCTGCGCCGGGTTCCACGCGGTGAGCCGGGCGATCTGCTGGTACGACAGCCCGCGGCGGCCGCCCTCGCCGATGAGTCCGGGCAGCAGGTACTCGGCGCCGCCGAAGCCCGACTTGGCGGCGAAGACATCGGTGCGCGGGTCGCCGAACTTCTTCTCGTCACGGCAGCAGGCGTGGTCGCTGGCCACCCAGTCGACGTTCCCGGCCAGTACGTGCTCCCACAGCGACTCCCGGTCCGCGGGCGGGCGCAGCGGAGGGTTGACCTTGCCGCCGAGGCCGTGGGCGTTCTCGACGTCGGCCAGCAGGTGGCCGATGGTGACCTCGCGCCGGAAGTCGACGTGCTCGAAGGTGGCGGCCATCAGCATCGCCGCCCGCAGCGCCTTGGCGGAGGACAGGTGCAGCAGGTTGATGTTCGGCAGTCGGGTCTCGTCGGCGAGGAACGCGGCCGTGGTCACCGCGAGCGCCTCGGAGTGCGGTGGGCGGGAGGCGCTGTAGGCGGCGAGACCTCGCAGGGCGCCTTCCTGCTCGACCAGCCTGGTGTAGGCGGTCATGATCTCGGCGGTCTCGCAGTGCAGCGACAGAGAGATGTGGTCCGCCTTGTCCCCGAACTTCTCCCGGGCCGCCTGGACCCCGCGCATGACGAACTCGAAGTGCGCCAGGTCGTACCGCTCGTCGGGCGGCGTCATCAGGAACTGGCTCTGGTCGGCGGACCGCCCGTGCAGCCCGTAACCGCCGTAGAACATGAAGATCTTGAACGAGGTCACACCGTGGTCCTCGACCAACGACGGGATCTCGTCGATGTGTTGGCGCGTCATCGGCGCCAGGTGGAAGGCGTAGTCCACCAGGGAGTGGTCCCGCGCCTGTTCCAGCACCATCGGGAAGAACTCGGCGTACGGCCCGCCGCGGTTCAGGTAGTACTGCCCGGTCCGCATGTAGTTGAGGGCCGTCGTCACCCCGCCCTGGACGCAGGCGCGGCTCTCGGAGGCGGCGTCCTCGGCGAGGCTGTTGTAGATGCCCCAGTGCTGGTGGGCGTCGACCGCGCCGGGGAAGGCCAGCAGTCCGCGGCCGTCGACGACGGTCTCGGCCTCCTCGGGGCGGATGTCGAGTTCGAGCCTGGTGAACCTGCCGTCGGTGATGCCGATGTCCAGCTCGTCGCCGTCGGGGGAGCCGTCGGGGCGTACCACCACGACGTTCTTGATCAGGGTCTGAAGTGTTCTCATCGAGCCCTTCTTCCGGCGTGCTGCCCGGCCGCGGAGCGGTTCGGGAACGGACAACCCTTGCGTTCCGCTAAACGGAACATGCATTGGTCATGGATGATGGCACCCGATGGCTCAAAATGACAAGAGTGGCGCGATATGCGGTTCCAGGAGGGGGCGCTTCCGTCGGGCGGGAACGTAGGTTAGGGTTTTGGTGTTCCGTTCAGCGAAACGATGTTCGCTGTCAGTGCTCGATGAGATGGAGGTGCGAGATGGCCGAGGCTCAGGGGACCGAGTCCGCGGCACGGGTGGCCGATGTGCTGCTGCTGTTCACCGACGGACCCGACCGACTCGGAGTGTCCGCGGTCGCCCGCGAGCTGAACCTCTCCAAGGCCGTCGTCCACCGCATCCTGCAGACCCTGCTCGACCGCGGCCTGGTCAGCAGCGACCCGGACACCCGCAGCTACGCACTGGGCCCCGCCGCCGCCGCCCTCGGCGCCCGGGCCCTGCGCGAGTCGCACATCCGGCGGGTGGCCCTCCCGGTCCTCGGCAGCCTGCAACAGGCGACCGGCGAGACCACCACCCTGTCCGCCCGGGTGCCGGACGGCAGGGTGTACCTGGAGCAGGTCGAGAGCCGGCTCGAAATCAAGATGACGGTCGAGGTCGGCCGCCGCTTCCCGCTGCACGCCGGAAGCTCCGGCATGGCCATCCTCGCCTTCCTGCCGCCCGCCGAACGCGAAGAGCTACTCGCCGGCACGCTGCGGGCGTTGACCACCCGGACCGTCGTCGACGCCGGCGAACTGCGCCGGCACATCGACCGGACCCGCCGCCTCGGCTACGCGACCTCCGACGGCCAGCGGCAGGAGGGCGCCTCCTCGGTCGCCGCCCCGGTCTTCGGCGTCGACGGCACCGTCCTCGGCTCGGTGTCCGTCTGCGGCCCCGCCCACCGCATCGGCACCGAAGCCCGGGAGAGCATCGCCCCCCTGCTGCGCGAGGCCGCCGACCGCGTCTCCCGCGGGATGGGCTGGCGCGGCGGCCTGCCCACCGAATCCGGGCAGGACCGACGGTGACCGGCCCGGCCGTGCCCCGCTCCTGGCTCTACGTCCCCGGCCACCGTCCCGAACGGGTCGCCAAGGCACTGGCCAGCGGGGCCGACGCGGTGGTGATCGACCTGGAGGACGCGGTGCCCGCCGACCGGAAGGACACCGCCAGAGACACCGTCACCCGCCTCGACCACACCGGCCGGCCTGGCCTCTGGGTGCGCGTCAACGACCCGCGCACCCCGTGGGGGCAGGCCGATCTGGCGGCCGCCGCCCAGTGGCGGGTGGACGGGATACGCCTGCCGCGGGCCGAGGACGAACAGATGGTCCGCACCGTCGCGGCCCGCCAGCCGCACCCCGTGCAACTCCTGGTCGAGACCGCCCTCGGCCTCTCCCGCGCGGCCCGGCTGGCGGCCGCCGACCCCGCCGTGGCGGGCATCGGCCTCGGCGAGGCCGACCTCGCCGCCGACCTCTGCCTCGCCTCGCCGGACGGACTCGACTGGGCCCGCGGCCAGATCGTGGTGGCCGCCCGCGCCGCCGGACTGCCCTCACCGGTGCAGAGCGTCTGGACCGATGTCGCCGACCTCGACGGACTGCGCCGCAGCAGCCGGGTCGGCCGCGCGGCCGGCTTCCACGGCCGGTCCATCGTGCACCCGCGCCAGATCGACGTGGTGCACGAGGTGTACTCGGCCACCGCCGAGGAAGTCCGCACCGCGCGGGCCGTCCTGCGTACCGCCGAGGAGGCGCGGGCCCGCGGCGAGAGCGCCGTCCTCGACGCCGAAGGCCGCTTCATCGACCCCGCCGTGGTCGAGGGCGCCCGCATGATCCTGCTGCGCGCGGGGCCGCTCCCCGACCCCGCGCCCACCCGCCGCACGATCGCCGAATCAGGAGACGCCTCATGACCGATCAACTCCAGGCCGCCGTACCCGGCACCCGGGACGCCCTGCTGTCGGCCGTCACCGCCGGAGTGCGGCTGGTCGAACTCGGGCATCCGCACTTCACCGGGATGCCGTGCTCGCCGAACCACCCGGGCTTCCGGATGAGCCTCCAACGCCGGCACGGCGACATGGTCAGACCGGACGGAGGGTCCGCCGCCAACGAACTGATCGTCACCGGCGGCCATGTCGGCACCCATGTCGACGCCCTCTCCCACGTCAGCCACGACGGACTGCTGCACGGCGGGATCGACGCCGCCGAGGCGCAGACCGGGGGCCGGTTCTCCGCCCTCGGCGCCGAGCACACCCCCGCACTGCTCGCCCGCGGCGTCCTGCTGGACATCGCCGCCCTCCACGGCACCGACATCCTCCCGCCCGGCTACGGCATCACCGCGGACGACCTCCAGCAGGCCGCCGACCGCGCCGGCGTCGAGGTCGGCGGCGGCGACGTGGTCCTGATCCGCACGGGCTGGGCACGCCACTTCGACAGCCCGGCGACCTACCTCGGCCAGCAGGACGGGGTGCCCGGGGCGGCCCCCGAGGCCGCCCGCTGGCTCGCCGACCGCGGTGTGCACACCACCGGCGCCGACACCACGGCCTACGAGCAGGTGCGGCCGGGCGCCGGGCACAGTGTGCTGCCCGTGCACCGGATCTTGCTGGTCGAGGCCGGCATCCACATCATCGAGCACCTCAACCTGGAGGCGGCCGCGGAGCAGTCGCTGACGGAGTTCACGTTCATCTCCGCGCCGCTGCGGATCGTCGGCGGCACCGGCTCACCGATCCGCCCCGTCGCGGCGGTCTCCGCATGACCGCCACCTCCACGGCGCCCCCGCTCACCGTCGTCCAGCAACTCGCCCAACTCGCCCACCGCACACGGCAGTCGGGCCTCACGGCGGACCTCCGGGAGGACGTCGCACGCCGGGTGCTCGACTTCGTCGGCAACAGCATCGCCGCCCGGGACGAGCCCTCCGCACGCGCGGTCACCGCCCTGGTACGCGAGTGGGGCGGCCCCGCCGAAGCCACCGCCATCGGCACCGGGCTGCGGGTACCGGCACCCGCGGCCGCCCTGGTCAACGGGACACTCGCGCACTCCCTCGACTTCGACGACACCCACCTGCCCTCCGTACTGCACCCGTCGTCCTCCGTACTGGCGGCCGCCCTCGCCGTGGCCGAGGCCCGCGAGGCCGACGGCGGTCGACTCCTGGACGCCGCCGGGGTCGGCATCGAGATCGCCGTACGCCTGGGCATGGGCGGCTACGACCGGGACAGCGGCAACTCGGAGTTCTTCGAACGCGGCCAGCACGCCACCTCCATCTGCGGCGCGGTCGGCGCCGCAGTCGCCGCCGCGATGCTGAGCGGCTGCGACGCCGAACTCATCGGCCACGCCGCGGGGATCGCGGCCAGCATGGGCGCCGGGCTACTCGAAGCCAACCGGACCGGCGGCACCGTGAAACGGGTCCACTGCGGCTGGGCGGCCCACGCCGGAGTGGTCGCCGCCGGCCTCGCCCGCCACGGACTCACCGGCCCCCCGACCGTGGTCGAAGGACGCTTCGGCTTCCTGCACGCCTTCTGCGGGGAGCGGGCCAACGTCGACGCCGTGCTCACCGGCCTCGGCGAACACTGGGAACTGCCCGGCATCTTCTTCAAGCCCTACCCGTGCAACCACTTCACGCACGCCGGGATCGACGCGGCACTCGACCTGCGCGGACGCGGCATCACCGCCGACGCCATCGCGGAGATCGAACTGGGGGTCCCCACCCCCGTACTCCGCACCATCGCCGAGCCCGCGGCGGCCAAGGCCCGCCCGGAATCCGGCTACCACGCCGCCTTCAGCGGGCCGTACACCGTGGCCGCCGCCCTCCTCGGCGGGGACGGACTGGGCGTCGGCCACGCCGACTTCACCGACGCGGCGGCCCGCGACGAGACCCGGCTCCGGCTCGCCGCGCGGGTGCGCTGCGTCCCCGACGCCCACTGCGACGCGATCTTCCCCCAGCAGTTCCCCGCCGTCCTCCGCGCCCTGCTCCACGACGGCAGCCGCCACGAAATACGGGTCGACGCCAACCGAGGAGGCCCCGGCAACCCCCTGACCTCCGATGAACTCGCCCGCAAGTTCCGCTCCAACACCCTGACCGCACTGGACGACGGCACAGCGGCCGAAGTGACCCGAGCGGCACTCGCCCTCGCCCACGGCGGCGACCCGAAGGACCTGATGACCCACACCGGTTGACGCCGGGCCATATCGAAGGGGGTGCACACCGCGTGCACACCCGCTCCCCGCCAAGTGGGCCCCGGCCGGGCCGACTTGTCAGGTGGGCTGGTGCTCCTTCTCCAGCGCCTCCTTCAGGCGCTGGAGGGTGGTCTTCATGGACTGGCGGTTGTGCGTGGCCCGGTCCTGGACGCCGCTGACCTTAGTGCCGATGAAGCGTATGAACCAGCCGCGCTGGTCGGTCCACGTCTCGGTGACCTTCGTCCCCCGACCGTGGTCGAGCGGTTCGAACTCGTAGCTCCAGATCGCGACGCGCTGCCCGGCGGCGCGGGTGAGGAAGGTGAACCGTTCACCGGGCTCAGCCCGGGTCACCGTGCACTGGGTCGACCAAGGCCGCCTGTCGGAGCGGTTGTGACCGGTGAACTTCATGCCCGGCCGCACTTCCGGGGACGGGCCGTCGTCCTTGACGTCGGCGCCGGTGCACTCGGGGCTCCAGCGGCCCATGTCGGCCACATTCGTCACCGCTTCGTACACGGCGCCCGGCGGCACAGCGATCTCTATGGACTCGGAAACTTCCGCTTCCATCCCCACCCCTTCCAGAAGTCGATTTCGGCTCGGCACAATAGCCCCTCGCGGAAGGGCAGTTCACCGCAGACCCAGGTACACACCGCGGCCAGCACGCCGACGGCCGCCGTCAGAACCGGGGATCGATGGCCGAGGACTTGCCACCTGGCTCGCTACCCAAGCGTCGGCGATTTCCCTACGGTGGCTTCGACGAGGTCGTGAAGGTACTCAAGGGGGTTCTGTGGAAGCCGAGTTGGCGGCGCTGGCGGCGTCCGGGGCGACGACACTGGTCGGGCTGATGGTGTCGGAGACCTGGACGCAGGCGAGGGACCGAGTGGCCCGGTTCTTCGCCCGTGGCGGTGAGGACGGCTCCGCTGAGGAGGAACTGCGGCTGTCCCGGCGGGAGTTGATGGACGCTCAGGCGGCGCGGGACGAACTCGCCGGGGCCGACATCGAGGCCGCCTGGCGGACCCGGTTACGGCGCGTCCTGCTGGCCGACCCGCGGGCCGCGGAGGAACTCCGGTCACTGCTCGCGGAGTTGGACCCGGACGCCCAGCACGGCCCCGCTGTCTCCGTGCACAACACCATCAGCGGCGGCGTACAGCACGGCCCCGTCGTCCAGGGGCAGAACTTCACCGGCCTCACCTTCGGCGCCTCCGGAACAACCCCGCCCGACGAGGGTGCCGGAGCCGCCCGATGAGCGGGAGTTCCGCGGACCACCCAGGACGTCCGTACGTCAGGAACGAACTGGCCGGAAACGTCGACGGCCCGGTCGTCCAGGCCCAGGAGATCCACGGCGGCATCACGTTCAACGTCCAGCAGGCGGCGCCCGACGGTCCGGTCGTCCGTCCGGATCAGGTGCCGCCGCTGACCGTGCGGTGCGTCAACCACACAGAAGAACTCTCCTTCCTGGACTCGGGCTTACCCGCCGGTACACACGGATCCGCCGCCATCGGCTTCGACGTGATCACCGGCCTCCCCGGTGTCGGCAAGACGACTCTGGCCTGCCGGTGGGCCGGTGCGGTCCACGACCGGTTCCCGGACGGACAGATCTTCATCGACTACGCGGCACTGCGCCGGCAGGCGGGCGGTGATGTGTCGGCGGCCGTGGTGATGTGCCTGCGCGCCCTCGGGGTGCGCGACCCGTACATGCCGAAGTCGCTGGAAGACCTGACCGCGCTCTTCCGTTCCCGGTCCGCCGACCGCCGCCTCCTCATCGTCCTCGACGATGTGAACCAGCCCGGCCAGGTGCGGCCCCTGGTGCCGAAGGGACCGGGCAGCGCGTTACTGGTCACCAGTAACGGCAGGCTGGGTGAACTGACGCTGGACGGGGCGCGCATCGTCCCACTCGAACCGCTGGACCCGGCCAGCGGTCTACGGCTGCTGGCCCAGCGGTGCGGCGAGGAGGCCGTCGAGGCGGAACGTGCCGCGGCCGAACAACTCGTCGCCTTCTGCGCCGGCCTGCCGAAGGCACTGCAACTGGTGGCGGCCCGCCTGGTCACCAGCAGGCGGCTCACGATGAGCCGGCTGGCCGCGGAACTCGCCGACGAGACCCGCCGCCTGCAAGGACTGTCGCTGCGAGGGGAACACTCCATGGCCGCCGTGCTCGACCTCGTCTACCGCGCCCTCCAGCCCGACGCGGCACGGCTCTACCGGCTCCTCGGCTGGCTCCCGGAGCGTACGTTCGACGCCGGCACGGCCGCCGTCGCCGCGTGCCTCGGGGCGGCGGAGGCGGAGGCGCTGCTGGACGTCCTGGAAGACGCCAGCCTCGTCGATGTGACGGAGGACGGCCGCTTCCGCTTCCACGATCTGGTACGTCTGCACGCACGGGAGCGCGCGGCCGAGGAAGCCGATGACGAGCCGCGGGACGGCCGGCGGGCCGTGGTGGAGCGGGTGGCGACCCACTACCTCGCCCTCACCGCGCTCGCCGACCGGGCCGTCCGGCAGGACCGGCTGCGGATCGGGGACCTCACCGACCGCCTGCGGGATGTGCCGGACCCCTTCGCGAGCGAGGGCGGGCCGGATCCGCTGGCCTGGCTGGAGGCCGAACGCCCCAGCATTCTGGCCGTACTTCGGGAGGCGTCCCGGCTCGGACTGCACGAACACGTATGGCAGTTGGCGGAGGGCTTCACCGTGCTCTTCCTGCACCGCAGATATCTGCGGGACTGGCAGGAATCCCTCGAACTGGGAGCCGCCGCAGCCGCGGAGAGCATGGTGCCGGCCGCGGAGGCCCGGCTGCGCAGCCTGCTGTCGCGGCCGCTCATGGACCTCGGGGAGTACGACCGGGCGCGGGCGGAACTGGAGCAGGCGGTCGCCTGCGCCGGGGTGTCGGCGCACCCCGCGCTGACGGCTTCCGTGCAGGAGTTCTTCGGACGCTACTGGGACCGTTTCGACCCCGACCGCGCCATGGAGGCGTACCGGAAGTCCGTCGAGTCCAACATGGAGGCCGGGGAGTGGCGCGGGGTGGCCATCGCCACCTACTTCCTGGGCTGCGCCCAGGACGCCGCGGGCCGCCACGACCAGGCTGCGGACACCTTGCGGCGGGCCCACCAGGACCTGCTGGCCCGTGACGACCAGCGGATGGCGGCACGCGCGATGATCGCCCTGGGCACCGTCCACGACCACCGCGGGGACCCGGACACGGCGATGCGCGTACTGGGGGAAGCGGCGGACGTGTTGCGCGCGCAGCAGGCGACTCACTACGAGGCACAGGCCCTGGTCCTCCTCGCCGGGATCACCGAGCGGACCGGCGGCGCCCGGCAGACCGTACGGGAGCATCTCCTCCGGGCCCACGAGATCTACGAGGCGGGAGGCAGCCCGGAGGCGGCCGCACTGCGGGAACGCCTCGACCGCCTCGGTGGCGGGTGAGCGCCACGATTCAGCGCGGTGGAGCGGCGGTGCCCGGCGGGGGGTTCCTCAGGCGGAGCCCGATGTCCTCCTCCCGGGCACCGATCCGCACCGTGACGAAGACGCCGTCCCACCGCAGGCCCGCGCGCAGGCATGTGTAGACCACGGCTGCCGGCAGTCCCGGATCGACGGCGGGACCGGTGACCGTCGCCTCCACGATCCGCCCGTCGGCCAGCCCCACCAGGAAACAGCCCTTCCCCAGCGCCGTGGCGGCGAGCCGGCAGCCGGGGAAGCGGCTCAGTGTGTCCCGCAGCCAGCCGATCGCGCCGACCGTGGTCCGCGCGGGGCGACGGCACACCAACACCGAGGCACTCTCGGTCAGTTGGCGGTCCCGCTCCTCCTCGTCGCACGCCAGATGCAGATATACGTCTACCTCGGTCGACTCGCCGCGAGCGCAGGAGACGGCCGCGGGATAGCGGCGGACGGCGACCGTCCACTGCCCGTCCCCGCCCCGTACGGCGGTGCTCTCCACCGTCCACGAGGTGACGTCGGTGGCCGGCGGGTCCGGGTGAGGCAAGGTACGGGCACGAGGTGGGGCCGAGCCGGGCTCGGCCAGCTTCAGCAGGCGGTACAGGGCCGTACGCAGCCGTGCGGACGCCTGGCCTGCCTGCGCGAACGCGGTCCGCGAGATCGGTTCGTGGAGTGCGGGGGAGTGGCCCGTGATCACGGAGTCGACCTGCCCGCGCAGATCCTCGCGTGGATCGAGGCGGGGCGCGGCCCGTCCGAGCCTGCCGATCGCCGTCCCCGGCACCGAGTCCTCCCCGAACGCGGCGAGCAGCACCGGCTTGCCCAGCGCGGCCCCGTACAGGGTCACCGATCCGTGGTCCCCGATGACGGCGTCGGCCGCGACCAGCGCCGACCGCCAGGCATGAACCGTGGGCATCAGCAGCAGCCCGGCCTCCAAGGCACCGGCCAGCACGGTACGGATCTGCCAAGTGCCGTGCGCCGACCAGACGTTGGGGTGGACGATCGCGGCGACCCGGTACTCGTCGCACGGCAGCTCGGAGAGCAACCGCGCGGGCAGCTCCGGATCCCGGCCGAGGAGCGACGTCGGCCCCCAGGTGGAACTGAGGACGACCAGACGCTGCCCGCGCGCGACTCCCAGCGCACGTTGGAAGGAAGCGGCCTCCGGGAGACTCGCCGCCAACTCGTCGAAGCAAGGATCCCCGATCACCAGCGTGCGGCCGCCCGCCTTCGGATGCGCGGCGAGTAGCTGCTCCTCCTGGTCCGGGTGGGAGACGGCGAGCCAGGCCCGACCGGTCTCCAGAAGCGAGTCCGAAACAGCACCGGACAGCCGGGTCCGCGCGGTCCGGGAGTCCGGTACGAGCTTCTGGAAGCCGATGCCGTGCGGCAGCACCAGTACGGGGCAGTCACTCTGGGGCACGTCGACGTTCTCACTCGCGGTGACGATGAGGTCGGGTGTGATCGTGCCGAGCTGCGCCCAGGGCATGACCCGGCAACCGGCGTCCTCCAGCAGATCGAGGACTCCGTCGTTGAAGGCGGAGGTGGAGTCATAGGCGAAGACGACGGCCACCCGGCTGTCGTTCCGCAGCAACGCCGGCAGCGATTCCAGCACCCGCACCGTCGAAGTGACCGTACGAGCCGCCACGACCAGCGTCTTCTCGCTGCCGAACGTCCTCCACCGCTCGGGGTCGTGCCCTACCGGGACGCGGAGGTACGGGCCGACGCCGGTGCTCATGACCTGACCACGACGTGCAGCTCGTCGCCGGTCAGCGGCGGATCAGCAACCTCGCGGTTCGCGGTTCGCGGTTCGCGGTTCGCGGTTCGCGGTTCGCGGTTCGCGGTTCGCGGTTCGCGGTTCGCGGTTCGCGGTTCGCGGTTCGCGGTTCGC
>NZ_JBHVRR010000017.1:116942-122868 GCF_042885635.1 Streptomyces sp. NPDC058045
GGGTCATGATCGCTATACCGTTTCGCAAGCCGGTCTCGCAACCCCTCTCCGTGTTGTCTCCGCCAATGCAGACGGTCATACGGTAAGGCACCGCACCGGGCCGGATCACCACCGGGCCGAGGGGGCGGTGTCGGCGGGCAACTCGCCGCGGGCTTACGGCACTTCAGCGGACCGCCGGGGTAGGGGACGTAGGCGTCCGCCGTGACTGCGCGGGCCGTCCACAACGATTACGTCGTAATAACCCTCGGCCGAAGCCAGCGTGCCAAGGAGTCCAGGGGGTGGCAGCGAGCGTCGTCGTCAAGGCAGTTGGCCGTCATGGTGTCCAAATGTGCGGTACCCGGCACCTGTTGGAGCCGCCCCGCCGCGCTTCCCCCCAACTCCCAGGAAGCCTGCGATGGTTGAGCCTATCCCGTTCTGCTGCATCAGGATTTGCGTCGCCGCGGACCGCGTCGAGTTCACCCGATGTGGAAACCGAGGTCGGTCACATACCAGGCGTCATCGATCTTGGTGGACTCCGTCTTGACGTCCACCTGACCCTGCTCGACCCCGGTGGAGTCGGACAGGATGACCTGCTCCAGAGTCTGTCCGTCGATGGTGATCTTGTCGGCCGGGACCACCACCTTGCCGTTCGTCTCCGGGACGTGGGCGACCTCCACCTTCGGGTCGTTCGTGGACTGCTTGGGCGTGAACACCGGGCGGAACGTCCTGAGTTGCTTTCGCGTCTGACGCATCTCGGGTGTGCCATTGCGGCACCTCGACGGGGTGCCGACCTGAGCGGGTGACGAAGCGGTGGCTGGTTTCGCCGTCAGCCGGCACACCCGCTTCGGCTGGCCCTTGATGACCGCGGTGTACCACGCGGCAACCGCTTCCTCGGCCGTCGGCTTCCCCGAGGCCGACCCGTCGGTGCCCGGTTCGCTCGCAGTCGGCTTGTCGGTGGCCGGTTCGCTCGGGGGCGGCCCGTCCGTGGCCGGTTCGCTCGCGGCCGGCGTCTTCGTGGCCGGTTTCCTGTCCGCGGCGGAGTCCGTGTCCTTCGAGCACCCCGTGACACCCGCCGCCGTCACCGCCAGTACGGCTCCGGCGATCAGGCGGACGGTCCGTTGGCTGTAGCTCTGCGACCACATGGGGGGCCTTCCCGAAGACATTCGCTGAACGACAAGGAAGACAAGATCGGCAACCACACGGTTCCAAACGCCTTACCCTGCCGACCAGTTCAGGCCAACCACGACGGCCGCAGCCACGTCCGGCCCTCGTCCTGCCGCGCCTACGAGGCCGGGGCCAAGGTGCGGGCCAGTTCCCACAGGTCGGGCAGGGCGGCGCCGATGCGTTGCCCGGCGCCGGGCGGTAGCTGTCGCAGGGCCTCGGTGATCGCCTTGCTGAGGCTCTCGTTGACCTCGCCGCCAGCGGTGATCATCTTCCCGGTGGGGTGCAGCTCCACGAACCGGCGGTCGTGCGGGCTGGGGCGGCGGTCGATGAAGCCGTCCCGGGTCAACCGCGTGACCAGGGTGCTCACGTTGTTGGGTTGCATTCGCAGGGCGGTGGCGATGTCGCGGACGCTGATCCCCGGCCGGCTCTCGATGAGGCGCAGGACCTCGACCTGGGCGAGCGGGCGGGTCGATTCCCCGGTCGGTGTCGTCTGGCGCTGACGGAGCGCCCGGTGCAGCGTCCACGCGAGGCGGACCAGGTCGTCGGGTAGGTGTTCAGGCTCTCGCTCGCTCACGAGGCCACCATATCTGGTAACTCTAGGAGTAGAGGTATATCCCTGGACCCGAGACCCGCAACCTCTCGCTTCTTCGCGGCTCGCCTTCTATGCTGACCGTTCAGCAGGACATGCGTCCTCTTATTCAGGACTGGAGCGTTATGAGTCCCATGAGCCCCATGAGTCCCATGGGTGGTCCCACGAGTCCCTCCGACGTTTCGACCGGTCGACCGGCCGAGCCGAAGATCGAACGTTCCCTCACGCTGCATCTGCGCGGCGACTGGGGCAGCGCGAACCTGCACCGGATATGCGGCTGGATCGCCCAGGAGCTCGCGGACCGCTGCGGGCCGGACACCCGGATCGCCACCTGGAACAGCAGGGGTTTCAGCGACGCGGTGTGGGCCGTGGGCCGGGGCGAGGTGCAGGTCGCACTCACCACGCCAACCGCCTTCGCCACCGCGGCACTTGACGGTCGCGGCGTCTACGCTGACGAGTCCGTCCCGGAGCTGCGCGCCCTCGGTGTGGTGCCGCAGCGGGACCGACTGGTGGTGGCCGTGCACAAGGACCTCGGCATCACCACCTTCGCCGAACTGCGCCAGCGCAAGCCCGCCCTGCGGCTGGCCACCTCCGTCCACGACGGTGTGAACCACGTGGGCCTGGCCGCCCATGAGCTGTTGACGCGCGCCGGTGTCGACGTGGTGGGCTGGGGCGGCCAACTGCTCGAAGACGAGCGGCCGTTCGAGTCGCTGGACCATGTGACGCAGGGGCGGGCGAACGCCATCGTCCATGAGGCGATCATGCTGCCCGCCTGGCAGCAGCTCGGCCCCGACTTCCACTTCCTCGAAGTCGAGGACGACGTCCTGGACAGCCTGCGGGAGGACTTCGGCTGGCCGTCGGCGGTGGTCGACGACGGGTACTTCCCCGGCCGCGCCGCCTTCAGGACCCTCGACTTCTCGGACTTCCTGGTGTGCACCCGCGCCGACCTGCCCGAGGACGTGGCCTACGCCATCGCCTGGGTGCTGGGGGAGACCCGGCACATCATCGAAGGGCAGTACCGGCATCTGGCCCCGGAACGCAGCCCCGTCACCTACCCGCTCGACCCCGCCACCATGGGCCGCGCCCCGATCCCCCTGCACCCCGGGGCCGCCCGCTACTACGACGCCCTGCCCACCGTATGACACCCGCCCAGGCCCGCCGGCTCGCCGTGGAGGCCTCCCACGCGCTGGCCGCGGGCGGCCAGGGGGACATGGTCTGGGGGCACACCGCCGTACGCGACCCGGAAGGCCGCGGCATCTGGATCAAGGCACCGGGCTGGGGCCTCGAAGAGGTCCGGGACGACCGGCTGCAACTCGTGTCGTACGACGCCGAGTTGGTCCTCGGTGACGGGGCTCCGCACAAGGAGTGTCATATCCACCTTGAGGTGCTGCGCGCTTCCCCGGATGTGCGCTGCACCGTGCACACCCACGCGGTGTCGGCCATCGCCTTCGCCGCCCTCGATGTGCCGCTGCTGCCGCTCTCCCACGAGGGAGCCCTGTTCGGGGGCGACGACGTGCCCAGGTTCCGGGACACGGGAGGGCTCGTCAGCACCCCCGAACTGGGCCGGCGGCTCGCCCGGACCCTCGGTGACGCTCCCGCCGCCCTCCTGCCCAAGCACGGGCTGGTGTCCGCCGGACCCACCGTGGCGGCGGCCGTCATGCACGCCGTACTGCTCGACCGGGCCTGCGCACTCCAGCTACGGGCTCAGGCGGCGGCCGGCGGGCCGGTCGTGCACTCCGACACCGCCGAGGCCCGCGCCAAACGGGACCAGTGCTGGCCCGCGAGCCAGCTCGAAGCCGGTTACCGCTACCTCCTCCGCCGGGCGGCCACCACTCCCTGACAACCCATCAATTCGAGTACACAGCAAGGGAATTCGCCCCATGAACGACCAGCACCAGCACCACTCCGCCGCGGCCGCCGACTGGACCACCGTCCCCACCGCGGACGGACCGATGCGCGTCTTCGTCGCCCGGCCCGCCCGGCCCGCCGACCGGGCCGTGGTCGTCCTCCAGGAGGCGTTCGGAGTCAACGACCACATCCAGGACATCGCACGCCGCTACGCCGCCCGCGGCTACCTCGCCCTGGCCCCGGACCTGTTCCACCGCAACGGCGTCGGCACCCTCGCCTACGAGCAGCACGCCGAGGCCATGCCGCTGATCGGCGCCATCGGGCCGGACGCGATCACCACCGACGCCGAGGCCGTCCTCACCCACCTCGCCGAGACGGAGAAGGTGCCCGCCGCCCGCACCGCGATCCACGGGTTCTGCTTCGGTGGCCGCGCCGCCTTCACCGCCGCGACCGGCATCCACGGCCTGGGCGCCACCGTCGTCTTCTACGGCCCGGGCATCGCGGCCGGCCCGCACGCGGTCCTGGACCGGGCCGCGGACATCGACGCCCCCGTCATGCTCCACGTCGGCGCCGAGGACCCCACCATCCCCGGCGACCAGGTAGCCGCCATCGAGCAGGCCCTCACCGCCGCGGGCGTCACCTTCGAGAGCCACGTCTACGAAGGCGCCGGGCACGCCTTCGCCTGCGACGCCCGCCCGCATATGTACGCCGAGGACTCCGCGCGGACCGCCTGGCGGCGCACCCACACCTTCCTCGACACCTACCTGCCCGCGGCCTCCTGAGCACTGCTCTCCCGGCGAGACAAGGACGTTCCATGGGCACTGTCACCGAAGTCGTCGCGGTCGCCTGCTCCGACGAACCCACCCGCAGCATCCAGCGCGACGAGCACCTCCTGCTGTCCCCTCCGCACCCCAACCCCTTCCCGGTGAAGCTCTGGCGGGACCACGAGCCGCTGAGCGTGGTGCACTTCCCCCAGGCCTACGAGTCCGTGCCGTTCGCCCCACCGCGCGGCGTCTACGAGAGCGCTCAACTCCGCGTCGAATGGCAGACGATGGACAACCGGCAGCCCTTCTACCACCGCAACTGCGACGTGGACGAGATCTCCTACCAGATCGCCGGCGAGCGGACCCTGATGACCGAACTCGGGGTGGTCGAGCACCGGCCCGGGGAGTTCTCCCGGCTGCCCCGCGGCGTCGCCCACGACAACTACGGGCGCCGCGAGAGCCACCTGCTCTTCTACACACCCGCCCCCGTCACCGAGGAACGCGCCCCGCTGCGGACTTCCGAAGCGGTGTTCCCGCCCTTCCCCGGCTGGGAACCGGGCGACCTCAACGAGGCCGTCACCCAGTGCATGGGCACCCCCGGCCATGACATCACCGTCGCCCCCGTCGACGAACGGCGACTGCTGGAGCAGGTGCACGCCGAGCAGGACCGCATCGGCGTCCTCACCGCGTCCGGCGAGGACGGCACGACCTGGCTGTACCGCTCCGCCGGTTTCCGCCTGGGCACCGTACGGCTGCGGCCCGGGCGGCGGCGCGTCTACCGGCGCACCCTGGACGCCGACGAGATCCAGTACCAGATCAGCGGCCGCCGCACCCTGGTCAGCCAGCGCGGCGTCGTCACCCTGGGGCCGGGCGACTTCGTCCGCGTCCCGCTCGGCATCGCGCACACCAGCGTGTGCGCCGAAGTCAGCGAGCACATCGCGCTGTTCTCCGACCGCGAGCTCCCGCAGATCGCCGAGACGACCAGAACCGCCGAGCCGTACACCCCCGAACTCCTGGCATCGCCAGACGTGTTGACCCGACGTAGGAGCCGCACCCCATGACCGCCATGCTCGCCGCGCGCGCCCAGCAGGGCTCCACCGCGCTGCACCTGCACCAGATCGCTATACCCGAGCCGGGACCCCACGACGTCCTGGTGAAAGTGGCCGCCGCCGGGCTCGCCCCCGGGATGATGACGCTGCTCGCCCAGGGCGCGTTCAAGCACCTGCCCACCACCCTGGGCCACGAGGCCGCCGGCACCGTCGCCGCCGTCGGCGGTGAGGTGGAGGGGATCGCCACCGGCACCCGGGTGCGGATGCACCCCAACCTCAACTGCCGTAGCTGCGCACACTGCCGCTCCGACCGGGACATGATGTGCCCGCAGCAGGCGATGATCGGCCACGCCGCCTTCGGTGACGTTCCCATGCCGCTCTACGACCGCTACCACGACGGCGGGTTGGCCGAGTACATCCGTCTGCCGCACTGGCTGGCTGTTTTTACCGGGCTGTTTGAGGGCCGCTTCTTCGTCGGGTTTCGGAGCCGGGTTGGTCCGTTCGTGGTGGGGATGGACCGGTGCAGGGTGGTG